>JAOZKQ010000235.1 GCA_029935275.1 Bacteroidales bacterium
AGAAAAAGTAGTATAAATAGGTACTATAAAAAACTTAACTAATTGACATTGGCCTAGCTGGCAGGCAGGCAAGCCATAAATATTTTTCAATAGCCTTAGCTATTCAAAAATATTTTGGCGAAGTCAGATTGTTTATTATGCTTGCTCCCTACGGGTTTTCAGAGTTTTCCATATACTTCTTAATATTTTATTGAATTATCCCGATAGTTCTTCAAAAATCTTAATCGTCTATGAAAAACTCTGAAAATCTTGTTGCGAAGTAATTATTAGAAGTCCCCATGTTATTCTTGTTCATACACACGTTTCACCCTTCCTGAAATAGCTGTTAATATCTCATAAGGAATGGTTCCTAAAATAGAGGCAATTTCCTGGATCTTGATATTTTTGCCAAAAATTTCAACTTGTTCACCTTCGGTAATATCTAGTCCGGTAATATCTATCATACACATATCCATACAAATCTCACCAACTATAGGAACCTTACTATGGTTTACATATACATAACCTTTTCGGTTCCCCAGTTTTCTGTTTAGTCCATCTGCATAACCCACTGGAATAACTCCAATTTCCATAGGAGAAATTGCCACTTCTCTTCTCCCGTAACCTATAGATTCTCCGGTATTTATCTTTCGTGTTTGTGTAATAGTACTTGTAAAGGTGCTGGAGGGTATTAAAGGAGTGTTGGGTTTGGTAGTAATCCCGTGCAATCCAATTCCCAGGCGTACCATATCAAATTGTGCTTCCGGAAAACGTGCAATACCTTCGGAATTCAGAATATGGAAAAGTATTTTAGGATCATTAAGTGTATTTATAAATTTTTCACGGACTATTTTAAACTGATCAATTTGTTGAAAGGTAAAGCTGTCGAGGTCATGGTTCTCACTGCCTGCCAGATGAGAAAAGACACTTTTTACTTCTATCTCTTCAATCTGTTTAAGTTCATTCAATAATTCTTCAACTTCCGAAGGAAGAAACCCCAGCCGGTGCATGCCTGTATCAATTTTAATGTGAATCGGATAGGAACGAATGCCTGATGTTTTAAGATAGCTGACAAATGCATGGAACATTTTGCGGTTATATATTTCCGGTTCCAGCGAGTATCTTGTAATAATATGCATATTCCCTGGTTTTGGGCTCATGACCATAATAGGAAGGCTAATTCCTTCTTCCCTTAAAGCTACTCCTTCATCGGTAAATGCTACAGCAAGGTAATCGACATGGTGAAATTCCAGGATGTTTGCAACTTCCAGGGAGCCGCTTCCATAAGCAAAAGCCTTTACCATGGCCATGATCTTTGTTTTTGGCTTAAGCAGGCTTCTGTAATAATTCAGGTTGTTTACCAGTGCATTGAGGTTGATCTTAAGGACAGATTCATGGATCTGAAACTCAAGAAGCTCTGATATTCTTTCAAATTCAAAACTCCGGGCTCCTTTTAATAAGACCAATTCATTTTTGAATTGGTTTCGTGAGAAATATTTTAAAAATTCATCACTTGATTTAAAAAACTTCTTATTCCCCTGGAATTTATCAGCATTTCTGTATAAAGTTTCACCAATACCAATAAACTGATCTATATTCTGCTTTGTGATCATTTCAGAAACATGTTTATAAAGATCGGATTCTGTTCTTCCACTTTGGAAAATATCTGAAAGTATAAGTGTTTTCTTTTCTTGCTGATGTTGCTGATTTAAAAAATCCAGCGCTATGGAAAGGGAAACAAGATCCGAATTATAACTATCATTTATAATTGTACAGTTATTAATACCTTTTTTAAGTTCAAGCCGCATTGCAACCGGATCAATTACTTTCATTTCCCCTGCTATGCTTAGGCTGGGTATTCCAATAACTTTTAATAATAAAAATACATGAATTGCATTTTCAACCGAAGCCTGGTCGGTAAAAGGAATTTCAAAAGAAACAGTTTCTCCTTTATATTCTCCACTAACTAATGTCCTGGCTTCAATTACTTTAACCTTTTGGATTGCCAGGTCGGCATTCTTGTTAAATGACCAGTTAATGAGCTGTTTTTGTGAATTTTTATATTCTTCTTGTATTATTTGATCAATTATTTGATGGTCACGGCAATAAATGATTGTGTTTGCGGATTTAAAAAGTCTGATTTTTTCCCTTGCTTTTTCTTCAAGATTGGTGAAATTTTCCTGATGGGCTTCCCCTATATTTGAAATTATGCCAATATTTGGTTGGACTATTTTTTCCAGCCTCTCCATTTCTCCTGGCTTTGATATTCCAGCTTCAATTATTCCATAATCAAATTCATTATCAAGTAGCCATAAAGAAAGGGGTACTCCAACTTGTGAGTTGTAACTCTTAGGACTTCGGATTACTTTATACTTTTTTGATAAAATCTGGGATAACCATTCTTTGATAATAGTTTTTCCATTGCTTCCGGTTATGGAAATTAAGGGTTTGTTAAATTGATTTCTGTTGAAAGCAGCGACCTGGTGAAGTGCTGCCAGGGTATCTTTGACCAGGATAAAACTAAATTCCTTTTCTTTGGAATTATAAACAGGCTTTTCACTTATAATAAAACAGTTAACTCCCTTTGTTTTAAGTTGATTAATGAACTCATGTCCATTATGGTGTGGCCCTTTGAGTGCAAAAAAGGCTGTTTCTCCCGGCATGCAATATGACCGGCTGTCAGTGAGTATTTGGGAAATATCCCCTATCCCGTTTCCGTAAAGTTTCCCTTCAACTATTTTTACTATTTCATCAATACGAAGTTTCACGCTGATTTTTTTGTATGATTAATTTAGATAATTCCTCTCGAAATCTTTTATTATATGAAAATAGTTTGTGTTAAGAATTCATCATTTGGTAAATATAACATCCATGCATTCACTCAATGAATCATTATTACAGGTATTCATTTATGCATTGAATCATTTCCTACTGCTTCAATAAAACATTCCCTGCAAAGGGGTTCGTAGTTGTCTTTTTCTCCCAAAAGTACTTTCTTATCACTGTCTGCAAGGCGAAATGAATAGGAGGCCAGACTTCCACATCGCATACAAATAGCATGAACCTTTGTTACTTCCTCTGCAATAGCAAGTAAGCCAGGCATTGGACCGAAAGGAATTCCTTTAAAATCCATATCCAGGCCTGCAACAATCACTCTAACTCCGCTATCTGCTAATTTATTGCAAACATCGACCAGGGCTTCGTCAAAAAACTGGGCCTCATCAATGCCAACAACCTCAACATCAGAGGTGAGAAGTAAAATGCTTGAGGCTGTTTCCACCGGTGTTGATTGGATTGTTCTCGCATCATGGGACACTACTTCCCTGTTTGAATACCTAACGTCAATATTTGGTTTAAAGATTTCTACCTGCTGGTTTGCCAGCTTGGCTCTTTTTAATCGTCGGATTAATTCCTCTGTTTTTCCTGAAAACATGGAACCGGCAATAACTTCAATAGAGCCTCTTTTTCTATTCCCCCCCAAAGATCTTTCTATAAACATCGGATAATTTTTTCTGACTAATTATCGTTAACTTTGTTGAGTAAACGAAATCCAATTATTTGATTTTAAAAATATGGAATTCAACGATAAAATAGAAATCCTTTTTAAAGAGATACAAGATATCAAAAATTTTGTGGAGATCATTAAAAATAATGATCAGATTAGTCAAATCGAGTCAGATATCCTTAAATCCAGGATCCAGGGCTTGTATTTGACTTTCCTGGAAATAGGAAAAGTAGATTCCGAACCAGAAACTAATGCCATAAAAAAGGATATTTCTGAATTTGAAAAGAATTATGAAGTAATTGAAGCCTTGAAACCGGAGCCTGAGCCGGAAGAAGAAACCTTTGTTGACGATATTACGTTTATAGAAGAAGCAGAAAGCCCGGAGATTAAAGAATCAGCTGAGGTTCAGGTTGAAGAAGAAAAAAATATTGAGGTGGTAATTGATGACGATAAAGTCGATAAAAAACAGGAATTTGATCCTGAGCCTCTACCTACACCAGTTCCTGAGCCTGAAATTAATGTTGTAACCGGGGAAGAAGAAGGTTTAAATATAAATGAAGAATTGGAAGTGGAAAATATAATTAATGACAAAATAGTACATTCAACTAAAGAGGTTGTTTCGGACCTGTATAAAAATAAGCAAAAATACAGGAATGAATCCTTGCAAAAGGACAGGGTAACATCAGATATTTCATCTAAGTTTCATAGTAATCCAATTACAGATATTGCATCCTCCATTGGAATAAATGATAAATTCAGGTATGTCAGGGAGCTTTTTGAGGGTGATAGTAGCAAATATTCAAATACTATAGAGGTGTTGAATAATGTTGGCTCAGAAGCTGAAGCTGTAAACTA
>JAOZKQ010000692.1 GCA_029935275.1 Bacteroidales bacterium
TATTCCCAAATTCATCCTTACTTGATTATTAGATAAAAAATTTGTATTTTTATAAAACATACAGATTGAAATAATTACTTCAACCCTTAACTTAGATAATTTCTATATAAACTGTATATTAGTTATATATAATGAGAAAGATCATTCAACTATCATGCCTTATTTCTTTATTGCTTAGCATGACTGTGTCATGTAAAGCACAAAAACATCAGGATATGAAAAATAAAAATTTACATTTAGTGAACCGCCAAACTGCTGTTGCCGGCAGCTTTTACTCTTCCGATCCTGCAGAGTTAACATCCACACTTGAAGACTTCTTTAAAAAAGCAGTTGAAATGCCGGATAACAAAAACATCAGGGCACTAATCTCACCCCACGCAGGCTATGTTTTCTCTGGTTTTGTTGCCGCTTCTGCCTACAGGCAACTGGACAGGGATGCTGAATACGAACATATATTTGTGATTGGCTCCAGTCACCACACCGGATTTTACGGGGCTTCAATATACAATAAGGGAAACTATGAAACACCATTGGGTGAAGTTGAAGTTGATATTGAGCTGGCTACGCAGCTAATTGAAGAAAATTCCTGCTTTACTTTTAAGCAAGAAGCCCATAATAAAGAGCATTCCCTGGAAGTACAGCTTCCTTTTCTACAGTATTGGCTGAATAAGCCCTTTAAAATCATTTCTATTGTACTGGGCTCACAAAGCCCTGACATTTCAGGAAAAATTGCTGATGCTCTTAAACCATATTTCAAACCAGGCAACCTGTTTATTATTAGCACCGACCTTTCTCATTATCCCAGCTGGGATGGAGCTAATAAGGCTGATGCCCATACAATTGAGGGTATCTTAACTGGTTCACCTGAAAGCTTATTGGAAGCACTGGATGAAAATGAAAAAATAAATTATCCCGGACTACTAACCAGTATGTGTGGCTGGCCTTCTGTGCTAAGCCTTATGTATTTAACCGCTAATAAGGAAAACCTGATTTACAAAAAAGTTATTTATAAAAACTCCGGCGACACCCCTTATGGAGATCATGACCGGGTGGTTGGTTATGTATCCCTGATGATTACAGATAAAAATAATCCTGAAGAGGAAAGCTTCCTTACAGAAGAAGACAAAACCATCCTCCTCGGAATTGCAAGAAAGTCGATATCGGAAAAAATAGATAATAACCGTTTCTCTA
>JAOZKQ010000693.1 GCA_029935275.1 Bacteroidales bacterium
CTCTGGTTTTGCACAAACTAAAAAAGATACCATTCACATAGTTGGGCATGCTCATATTGATATGAATTGGTTGTGGACATATTTCGAAACCATGAAAATTTGCAATGATAATTTACGACAAACAGTTGCTTTCATGGAAGAATTTCCTGATTTTACCATGATGCAAAGTCAGGCTGCCGTGTATAATTTTGTAGAAAAGGTTGATCCGCCCTTATTTAAACTTGTTCAAAAATATGTAAAAGAAGGGCGACTTGAATTGGGTGGGGGAATGTGGACAGAATCCGACAATAATCTTCCTTCTGGAGAAGCCCTGACCCGCTCATTTTTATTGGGACAACGCTATTTCCAGAGCAGGTTTAATAAAATGGCAAAAGTAGGATGGTTACCCGATGATTTTGGCCATACCTCCCAGTTACCACAAATTCTAAAGTTGTCTGGTTGTGATTATTATTATTTTCACCGTGCAAAGCCATATACAGGTAGTTTTTGGTGGACAGGACCTGATTTGTCAACAGTGTTATGTTATTCAAACGATACATATAACGGAGACATTACAATTGATCTAAAGGATGAATTGAAAAAATTTGCACCCGGTAAGCATCGCATTTTACATATTACCGGCATTGGAGACCATGGTGGTGGCCCAACCCGTGCCAATATCGATTTGGTTCATAAACTGGATAAGATGCCAGATTATCCTGCCGTTAAATTTACAACAGCGGAGAATTTCTTCAATATGTTATCAAAAGAGATGGACGGACAACCAACCCATAAAGGAGAAATGCAATTTATTTTTGAGGGATGCTATACAACTGTTTCCGATATCAAAGAAGGGAATAGAAGTTGTGAAAACTCTCTTTATAGCAGTGAGTTTTTTAATACGCTTCGCTGGATGGAAGGTGATAAATATCCTGTTGATGAATTTCGGGGACTATGGGAGACACTGGCTTTCAATCAGTTTCATGATATACTTCCCGGATCAGCCATTTACGAAGCTAATAAACAAGCTGTTGCGCGTTATTCTGAATTACTTCGAATGTCAAAAGAGTTAGGCGATAATGCCTTTCGGAAAATGGCAGATGAAGTAAGCTTTCAAAAAGGGATGGGGCAGCCTGTTGTAGCATATAACCTGTTTCCGAAAAAACGTAAAACTATTGTTGAGGCTACGGTATATTCGCACGAAGAACCTG
>JAOZKQ010000236.1 GCA_029935275.1 Bacteroidales bacterium
AGCTAATAACAATTAATGACAGCAAAGCTAATAACAACTAATAACAGCAAAGCAGGTGTTTATCTTTTTACAATCCGGAATGTTTTAATGTGAATGTTATTCTTGCTTTTTAAACGAAGGAAATAAATACCCTCTTTCAATCCGGAAAGGTTAATTTCATATTTATTCTTCTCACTCAATATATGCTTTCCTGTTATATCAAATATCTCAATAAAAAAGTATTTATCAGTACTAATATGTAGCACATCATGCACCGGGTTCGGATATATAGAGACCTTTTCTAATGAACTATTCTGAATACCGGTTATCAGCATAATAACCTGGATGCTTGTATCTTTATCTGTTACAGTCAACTTTCCGACCAGCGTATCATAGCCCATTGCAGTAACAGTATAAGGGATATTCGGTCCCTGAATAACATTAATAAAAGAAGTGAACCCATTTGTATCGGTTGTATCATTACCATATGTATCAAGGCTAACAATAGCCCCGCTAACAGGGTTAACCCCATCTGAGACTGTAAAGGAAACAGTATAGCCAGCCTCTTCCCACAAATTAACAGGGGCCGTTTCAATAATTAAGCCAGACACCGAATCGTTATTAACCTTACAGGCATAAATCCCTGCGTCTGAGTTTGAGAATGCCTCTATAAACAATATCGAATCCGTAGCGGAAGCCAGCTCAACACCATTTTTAAACCACTGGAAATGATTATAGCTCCCACCAACAGGAGCTTCCAAAGTAACTGATGTTCCAAGAGGGATTGCCCTGGAACCTTCTTCACCAACAAGGCCCTGAGGTTCATATCGCATTTCTACAGAAGCAATATGCATATTAGGTTCCAAATCTTCAAAGGTAAAAAGGTTGTTATCCAGCCAGAAATAATCAAGGTTTAATGAATTTAGGTCTGGTAATCCGGTAATCCGGTTATCATTTATGTACAAACTTGTAAGGTTTGAAAGATTAGCAATTTCAGACGGTATCATCCCTTCTAATTGATTGTCAATTAAAGATAAGCTAATGAGATCTGACAATTCCCCCAATTCAGGAGGCACTTCTCCACTGAGCTGGTTACCAGACAAATATAAATACTTTAGCTCTAATAGTTTTCCAATTTCCGGTGGAATTGTATCCATAAGTTGATTATCAGATAAATACAAATAATTAAGCTCTGACAGATCTCCTAATTCCGGAGGGATAGCTCCTGAAAGTTGATTGGAAGAAAAGGATAAATAACTAAGGTTTGAAAGTTGTTTTAGTTCAGGAGGAATCGATCCGGTAAGTTGATTGGAAATCAGGTCTAAGTAGTTAAGATTAGTTAGATCACCTAACTCAGCCGGAATGCTTCCGGTAAGTTGATTGGAAGGGAGAGACAAATTCTCAAGGCTTGACAAATCTCCTAATTCAGGAGGTATTGCCCCCGAAAGTTGATTAGATGACAGAAATAAATTTTTAAGATTTGGAAGATTTCCTAATTCCGATGGTATGCTATCCCTAAGCTGGTTAAAAGACAATACTAAAAATTCCAGCCTGGAAAGATTTCCCAGTTCCGAAGGTATCACTCCCGATAGTTCATTATGATGCAAATATAAATGACTTAGTTCCGGTAAGTTTCCAATTTCCAGGGGTATGGCTCCCGATAGTTGATTATGATATAGCCATAAACCCATTAGGCTTGAGAGATTTCCGAATTCAGGAGGTATTGATCCTGTTAGTTGATTGTAAGAAAGATTTAATACACTTAATGCTGAAAGGTTTCCCAGTTCTGAGGGAATTGATCCGCTAAGGGAATTAGAAGACAGGTCGATTGTATCCAGTTTTGAAATACTTCCTAATCCCACGGGGAAGTTCCCAATTAAGTTATTATCATTTAACTTAATGCTTGTAATAACAGAGTCACTTACCGAAATACCATACCATAGGTTAACTGTAGTATTTTTCCAGTTATCATTATGCACCCAGTTATCACCATCCGTTGAATCATACAGGGCAATAAGAACAAGGGAGTCTGACTCCGATACATAGCTAAAGTATTGCATGGCTTCCTCTACTGTATTTTGAACGGACTTGTTTCCATTGTTCTGGGAAAAAAGTAAAAAGGGAAGAGAATAGAAAACAACAAAAAATAAAAGAGTTTTCATTGTAAATTGATTTACAGAGCGATAGTTCTTTCAAATGTACAAAAAATAAGGATTCTTTCCAAATTTATTAAGAAATTGGTAAATACGAGAATTCAGCCAACATGTTTATAGACAGGATATAAATTGGCTTAAGGGAAATTTATCTTTTAGTACATAGACAATTTACCTTTAGCCCATATATTCACAAATCAGATGAAATGAACTGATTACATCCTCAAACACTTTTGTTACTATTTAGAATTATTTTAAATTTGCATAATCAATTTTCATTCACAAAAAAAATACACATGAAAAAAATTCTTACCTGGCTCTTGTTCATCATTTTATCGATAAACAATTATGCGGCAACCCCAAAAATCGATTCAGTTGCCATAAAAATTCTCGATCATATGACATATATGATTGGAAGCCTGAATTCAGTAAGCTACGACCTGAGTTCCTCAAACGATGTGCCTGATGCAGATTTTGGACTTATCAAAAGCTCCGGGATTAGTAATGTTTATATGCTGGGACCGGATAAAATGCTTATAAATTCCAAAAATGAAAAGGGTCATCGTGAATTCTGGTATAACGGAAAGCAAATGGTTTATTTGTCACATGACGAGAATAATTATGCTATAATTGATGCACCATCGAATATACTCGCAGCCATTGATACCATAAATAAACAATATGGGATAAGATTTCCCGGAGCTGATTTTTTCTACCCTTCATTTACTGATGATCTGATTGAATATAGTGATCAGATTAAATATCTGGGGGAAAAAAGTGTTAACGGAAAGGAATGTTCACATATAATTGCAATCAGTAAGAAGTTAAATATCCAAATATGGATTTCAAATGAAGGCTTAAATTTACCTGTAAAGCTTGTAATTATCAATAAAGAAAAGGAAGGAAACCCTCAATACGAAGCTTCTTTTTCTAACTGGAAAATAAACCCTGACCTTCCCTGGGCTATGTTTGAATTTTTGCCACCACCCGGAGCTGTAGAAGTTAAAATAATACCCAAAAAAGTTATTAAATAATCATTTCAATATATAATCTTATGACTAATAAATTCCATTTCCACAGCTTATACATCCTGCTTTTTATGGCTGCAATGTTAATAATCCCCATTGAATTACAGGCTCAAAGAATGGGCCATCGTTCTGCTCCGCAAAGAAGCTCCCGTCCCAGTCAACCAAGTAACAGGTCTTCTCAACCAAGTTCAAGGCAAAGCCAGCCTAGTAACAGGTCTTCTCAGCCTAGTACCCGACAAAGCCAACCAAGCACAAAGCAAAGTAAACCAAGTACCAAACCAAGCCAACCTGGTACAAGGCCATCCAATTCCAAATCACAAGGATCAATAAATGGGGGTAGCAGCCCATCAACTGACCGAAGTGCAAATAAAAAACCGGAAAACACAAGAGATAATAAGGCCAAGCCAAAAACAAAGGATAATAAGGGTAATGCAAATAACAAAAGAGACATTGACAACAGTAAAAAGAATATAAATATTGATAACAGTACGAATATAAATGTTCAAAATAACCGAAACACAGCAGTAAGGCATAATACACAGGTTTATAGGAGGCCTCCCTATGCATATGGTGGCAGAAGATACTATTGTCATAACCCTTACCATTACCATCGTTACCGTCCTTATTACTGGGGTCCGGTATGGCATCCCTGGGGATTTTTTGTAGCTACCATAACAGTCACTGCAATTGTGGTAGCCGTTGAAAATCAACAGTATTATTACGATCAGGGAACCTATTATGTTCAAAGCGATGGTGGTTACACCGTTGTCCAGGCTCCCGTTGGAGCTACTGTAACTGTCCTGCCAGATAATACGCAAACCGTGCCTGTGAATGAAACCACCAACAATTACTACTATGGTGGAACTTATTACGAAAAAGATGGTGATTCTTTTACAGTGGTCCCCCCTACAGCTGGAACAGTAGTGGATAATTTACCTGAGGGCGGTGAAGAAGTGAAACTAGGGGATGTTACCTATGTAAAATATGGGGAAACTTATTATCAGCCTATTCAAAAAGATGGGAAAGATATGTATGAGGTGGTTGAGGTTCAGGATGATGAAGAGTAGGGGAAGGTTGAAGGTTGAAGGTTGAAGGTTGAAGGTTGAAGGTTGAAGGTTGAAGGTTGAAGGATGAAGGTTGAAGGTTGAAGGTTGAAGGTTGAAGGATGAAGG
>JAOZKQ010000237.1 GCA_029935275.1 Bacteroidales bacterium
TCAATATTGTCCTCTTTTGAAATGCCTGAAAATAATTCATTAAGTGTTTCTGAAGGATTTAGTACGAGCAGCTTATTTGAAACTTCTTTTTCATTGACTAAAATCTGCATTTTGTCGTTAACCCTACGAATAGGGGAAAACAATAAATTCATACCATCCGAAGAAAACTTCATATGTATGGTTCCGAATTCCGCCGCACGGCTAACGCCATCTGTTGCCCTTACAGGAAACCAAAGTTCCGACCAGCTATCAGCGTTAAAGGGGATAAAAGAAGGTTGTTTAAAGGGGGTATGGCCACTGCTAAGGCTATTTTGGTTAAACATTCTTCCGGCCTGTACTTCTACATATTGCCCGTGTTTGTCTGTGAGCAGACCTTCCCATATTGCTCCATTAGGGGCCTGTGACCATAACCAGATCTTTTTTCCAGGTACACCATAGCTTCTTGACCAATGACCGGATCCAAAATCTTCATCATGAAAATAGGAAACAAAATAATTGTCTAAACTTCCAAAGATGTGAAAAGAACTACTGTTATTGTCCGTATTGTTTTTATACCATGAGCGGTCAATTCCATCTTCGTCAACAGGCCAGGGATGTGGCAATCCATTGTGTCCAAGCCAGTAATTTCCGGGGAAATAAAAATGCATATCTTCAGCACTTTTTACAGCAGCATTGCTCCAGTAGTAATAGGATTGGTGAAAAGGAGTAGCATTGAACCAGAAAGTTCTGGTTTCAACATATGAAATATCCACAGGCAGGGAAATATCAACACGCCATTGTAAATGGGATGTAAGGTCCATACCACCAACAACACAATGTGCTGTGCCCTCCTCATCTGTAAATACCTTATAATTAACCGGGGCTGCCCCGCCAGGATGATGACCAATTACACCTGAATTCCATTCAATACCCCCGGAAGTCCAGGGCCCCCTCATGGCAACATCCCGGAATTTTACAACATCATTTTTATAAATAAATTCCTTTCCGGTTTTTTTATCAATAGCACCCCATAATTTACCACCCAACTCAGGGAGTATATAAACTTCTATGTACTCATTTTCAAGCTTTACCATTTTCCATTCTTTGGGTTCTCCTTTATGGCTATACCCATCAATCCGTGAATAAGGATAAATATCATTCCTTTTTTGAATAACAGGCATGGGGTTAGTGTCAGAAAAAGGATAAGTAACAATTGTTTCGTTATATTCCTCAAAGCTGCTTTGTTGTTTACATGAACTAACAATAATTGCAAGGAATAAGAATAAGAAAAGATAGGCTTGGGTTTTCATTTGTTTTTAATTTTTATTTATTTAATACTCGACAAAAGCTATGGTAACACGCGGACAGGGCTTTAGTTATACTTCTTTTTCTTAAAAGAACCATGCTTATAAATGCATGGAAATTTTATAGTGCAAAATATAATTTATTATTTACAATTCATTGATCCAGTTATTAATTATTTCGATAGAATTCCTGTTTTTTGTTTGATTGTAAGATATTGGTCAATGGGAGGATTCTTATAAGTTTCTTTTTCTCCGTCTGACCATATAATTTCAATCTGATCAATATGCTTGTTTTTTCCAAGTCCTATATGGACCCGGGGGTCTTGATTAGTGAGGTAGCTGGTTGCCCACTGATTAACAAATACTTGTTTTTTATTAACTGATTTTACAATTACCTTAGCCCCGATTGCTGTTGCAGGCCCATCTTTACCTATTAATTTAAGTCCAAGCCAGTGGTTCTCATTACCTCCATCATTTCTAAGAAGTGTGGCAGTTGCCTGCAAATCAACATGGGACACAATAAGATCAAGGTCGCCGTCATTATCATAATCCCAACAGGCAGCAGTACGCCCTGATCTTTTTGTAGAGAAATAATCACATCTATCCGGACCAACATTTTGAAAGTGTCCGTTTCCATCGTTTTCAAGCAACAACGGGTGTTGAAGTATCAACTCTTCTGCGGTACCATTTGCGGAAAATATATCCAGGTCACCATCATTATCATAATCAAATAGTATTCCGGCCCATGCACCTTTTCCTGCAAAAGCCCCGGCAACCCCGCTTTTTTCAGTAATATCCTCGAAGAGGCCATTGCCGGTATTGCGGTAAAGGGCGCCATACCTGAGATCAGTTACAAGCAGGTCAATTAATCCGTCACCATCAATATCACCAATGGCACCATGCATTGATCCGGTTGGGACTCCATGGCTATTTGCAGCAACTCCACTCGCAACAGCCACATCAACATATTTATGATTGTCGTTTCGGAAAAAAAAATTAAGTTGATGATCATTTCCCTGAAAAATATCCAGGTCACCATCATCATCATAATCATAAACTGTTAGTCCCATACATTTAGAATCCGGGAAAAATAAATCATTTTCTTTAGTTACATCAATAAATTTTCCATCTGCCTGTTGCTGGTAAAGCATGCTTGCCTGACCTTTATATTCAGATGGATGTGGCATCATATCAGGAGTAGCTGCTGACGCATAGGATGGATCAAAAGCAAGGAAGTTACCCACCATTGCATCCATTAATTTATCCCCATTGAAATCCCAGAAAGAAACACCCACACTCCATTTTGTAAATCCATTTAACATTTCCGGCCCTATAAGTCCCAATGATTCCGTAATATCACTAAAAGTTCCATCCCCATTATTGCGATAAAAAACATTAGGGCCATAATTCAATACATATAAATCTTCATCACCATCATAATCATAATCAACGGCTCCGGCAGCCATACCCCAGTTTGGGTCATCAAGCCCGGCTTCATGGGAAACCTCAGTGAAAGTTCCATTACCATTGTTTTTATAGAGTTTATTTCTTGTATCTTTAAATACTTTCCCCGCTGGATCGGATATTCCTTCAATATAGGTTCCGTTAAGCATATACAGGTCAGGGAAGCCATCATTATTGTAATCAAAAATTGTGATTCCTGAACCACTGCTTTCCAGGATATTCTCATAAGTAGTATCTCCAAATGTATATCGGAAATCAATCCCGGCTTCTTTGGTGACCTCTGAAAAAACAGTCATGCTATTTTGACCAGATAGTTTTAGTAAAGGAAGAAACAGGAGAAATATTAAAAAATAAATAAATGTAGATATTGTGTTGGTATTAGAATGAATGCCTTGTCTCATAAATAGTGTAGTCTGTCAAATTTACTAAATGCTAAAATACTTAAGTGCTTAAATGTTTAAATGCCCAAATGCTTATATTCCAGTATTCACTGCTGGTCATATCGGGGTGCCATAAATTCCACACTTAACTATTCCAACATTCCAATTTTCTTTTATTCCTCCGTTCCCTCCTCCGAAGCAGGATTTTACTCCATTTCACATCCCATTATTTTAGCATTCCCTCATTTTCTCATTCAAGCATTCCTTCTTTTCCTCCATCTAAAATAATATTTGCCGCAATCTGTACACCTTTTCTTACCACAGCACTACAATGGGTTGTTGCATCATCTTCCTGGAATTTTTTTAACTCATCAGGCTTAGTCAGATGATAACACCTGCCAAATTTTTCCTTTTGAATATCATGACACATCGTACTGCCATACTCTTCTTCAAAAAGTTTACAAAATTTACCGGATGGAATTAATGATTCCCTGTATCTATCCCAGTCAGCCAGGTTGCTTTCTCCACGACCATAGATTAAGCCAAAAGCCATCAATGGACCAATTACAGCACCACATGTCTCACCTCTTTCCGCAATGCCTGTTAAAGGGGTCAGGGCCTTCAAAACTCCTTCACCCTTAAGGCCAAACTGCTCCTTTAAGGCAAGAAAACTGCTCTGGGCACAATTATATGAGATTTGCATATAATTATTTACTTTTTGATCAAGCAATTTCATTACCAGATCCCTGGGCATTTTTTGGTTTTCAGCGATTCTGTCTGCTGAAGTAGTTTTAACAAGCTTATTGGTTAATTTATCACTTTCATCATTCTGATTGTTAACACATGCCCCCAATGTTACACCTCCAATAACTGCAGCTGAAATATTACGAATAAAATAACGACGTTTGAACTGTTTCCTCATTCCATTTCAATTTGAGCTTAACAAAGTTAGAAAATATTCTATAGTATGATATTATTTCGTAATCTTTTTGAATTCTTATACTTTGCGATTACCAGTATTTACAGATTTTCGACATAACAACCGAATAACAGCGAAGCTAATAACAATTGAATAAACCTTATTCAGGCATTAATAATGTGAATCAAGAGTTGAATTATATTGATTATGAACCAAATACCAAAAAGTCCAACCCTTTTCAGGGCTGTTTCAAGTGTTTTTACTGAATTCCCCGTGCTTCGCAC
>JAOZKQ010000238.1 GCA_029935275.1 Bacteroidales bacterium
AAAGGCCAAGGCTTGCAATAAGAATAGTTAATAAAGAGAAAACCGCAAGGATCAGACCTCTTTTACGGTCCTGCTCAAACTGATTTTTAAAGTCATCTTCAAGGAAAGTATATTTAAAAGGTTTATCAGGAAAAAGACTTTCCCACTTCTGACCAATAAAGCTAAGAGTACCGGACACATCTTTGTCCCCAAGTTTAACATACATGACCTCATTGTTTAACCTGAATAACAAAAGGTAAGATTCAACCTCATTATACAATCCGGTTTGATTATAATCCTTCATTAACCCAACCACCCTGGCAACTGGACTCTCAGTGTTCCTGGAGGATCCAATCTGAACTTTTTTCCCAATAGGATCATCCCAATTCATCCGCTTAGCAAGGGTTTCATTAATTATTACACCAGTAGCTGTATCAGCCATCATCTCCCGGGAGAAGCCCCTTCCCTGCAGAATAGTTATACCCATTGTTTCAATAAAAGCATCATCACAAACACCCAAATTCACTCCCCTCTCATCCATACCCTCAGGGGTTTCCATTCTTAAAATAAGTTTTCCTGAGCCATACCCAATACGTGTATCAGTAGATCCAACATTCATTATACCAGGATTGGTAAGTAATGCCTCTCTGAAAACATCCGATTGGCGAATCATCTCTTCTGTTGAGAGATCAAGCCGTATTACATTTGTCTTATCAAAACCAACATCTTTGTTTTTCAGGAATCCAATCTGACTATAAACCACCCAGGTACTTATTATCATTATCAATGAAATTGAAAACTGAATAACAACCAGGATTTTCCTGAATGATAACCTCCTGTAAGCAGTAGTTACTTCTCCCTTAAGAACTTTTACAGAATTAAAACGGGAAAGATAAAATGCGGGATAACTTCCCCCAACAATCCCTAAGAAAAGAACAATACCCAGTAATGATAATAAGAAATCCGGTTCCAAAACACTTAAGAAGTTAAGCGATTTACCTGAAATTTGATTAAATGAAGGTAATATGAGGTTAACGAGCAGCAGTGATAATAAGGCCGCTATCAGGGTCAATATCAGGGATTCCATTAAAAACTGAAAGATCAAAAGACCACGGTCTGAACCAAGAACCTTTCTCAAGCCAACTTCACGTGCCCTTTTTGTAGAACGGGCAGTGGCCAGGTTCATGTAATTAATACTGGCAATGACCAGCATAAATATGGCTACCACACTAAAAATATAGATATAGGCTATACTGCCGGTGGGCTCAGGTTCTCCATCCATCGTAGAATGCAAATGAATCCAGGTAACAGGCTGTATAACATACTCAATTTCTATACCCATCTTCTCAAATATCCCGGCCATATACTTGTCGTACATTTCTGATATCTTATTCTCAAACTGCTTATAATCTGTACCCTCAGGTAATAATATATAAGTAAAGACTCCGAAATTACCCCAACTACCAATTTGTCGGGGCAATGTATTTCTTGAGATCATCGCTGAGAATTTCAGATGAGAGTTTTCAGGTACATCCTCCAATAAACCGGTAATTTTATATGAGTTCCCACCTGATGTTTCTATTGATTTTCCTAAAGGGTCAGATTTGCCAAAATACCTTTTTGCAAAAGAGCTGGTAAGCACAATAGAATTTGGTTCTAATAGAGCAGTTTCAGGATTACCTGATAGAAATTTATAGCTAAAAACATTAAATACAGTAGAATCAACATAATAAACATCATCCTCATAAAAAAAGGTTTCATCATGCTTAAAGAGCGTTCTCCCTGCATCAATAAAACGCACATACTCTTCCACCTCCGGGTAATCTTCTTTTACCTGGGGTGCAAAAGGAATTTGTGCCACAGCCCAGTCAAATGCATCATCAGGTTCGGTAATATGAGAGACTACCCGGTAAATACGATCTGCATTTTTATGATATCTGTCATAGCTCAATTCATCAAGAACATACATTAAAAGAAAAATACTGCTTGTAATTCCTATTGTTAATCCTACAATATTAAAAAGGCTATAAAACAGGTCTTTACGCAAAACACGGAGAGCCACAACTAGAAGGTTTTTAAACATTGTAGTTTGATTAAATTAGCAATACTGGTTCATGAATAAAACCTCATCCATATTCACCATTTGAATGAAATAAATTGTGTGTTTCCTAATTACTGGGAAGAAAGGGATTTTTCCGGGTTAAAAACTTGCTAAAAGTAACAAAAAATAATCTCCCTTCGGAAAATAAAAGTTAAGAATTGTTAAACCCAAATTATTCATTTAAGTTTCAAATGAATAATTGACGAAAGAAAATCAATAGTTTATGTATTAAAGATAAAAACCAATCTGGTAATTTTCTTTATCAGGTGATGACGCTTCGGACATACCCTCACTTTATGTCAAGGGGGGGATAACGATACAAAAGATTGCATTTCAATCCTTTCGTCAACCCTAAGGGCAAATTATGCTTTTCCAATGCATAATTTGGATTAAAGACATGCTAGCTATGCCAATTTAGGTAGCTTGGATAAATTTAAACCATCGAACCCGGCACCAGCAAATCATACGGCAGCTCATTTGCATCTTTCCAGCCAATAAATAATATCATGAATTTGACAATTTCTATGATTTTACTATCTTTGGTAGCAATGAATTGATAATTTTATCATTCTTTTAGATGTTTCACTTAATACTTTCAAAAATGAAAAAAGTAATTTTAACCCCATTCCTCGCTTTTGCACTTCTTGTTTTTCTTGCTTCTTTTAGCTATCAAAATCAGTCAGCCAGTATAAATAATGAAACAACGATTATTAGTCCGGATGGAGATCAATTCCCTGAGGATGTTGCTAAGATCCTGAAAGTTCATTGTATGGACTGTCATGTTACTGCCTCTAAAAATGACAAAGCTAAAAAGAAACTGAACTTCGACAATTGGGATAAGCTGAATATGCTGAAAAAAACAGGAAAACTCAATGATATTGTAGAAACTGTCAAAGACAGAGAGATGCCACCGGAGAAGTATATCAACCATTATCCGGAAAAAAAACTTAGTGATGAACAGATAAACACTCTTGTAAAATGGGCGGAGAAAACTATGGACTCTTTTAAAGAATAGATGAGAAAACCTTTTCAAAAGTTATTGCTGCTACTGGTTATTATTTTCATTGCATTGCAATTTTTCCAGCCAGTTAAAAACCTGGGCATATTAAGTACCGGTGAGGATCTTTTTAGCCTGGTGTATGTAGATGACTCCATAAAAGTACTACTTGAAACTTCATGTTTCGACTGTCATTCAAACCATACAAATTATCCATGGTACGGACAGATATTCCCTGTATCAATATTTATGAACAAGCATATTGTAGAAGGAAAGGCAGAACTCAACTTTACGGAATGGGGTAGTTATGCCGATAAAGATAAAATAAGTAAACTCGTTGATATATACGATGAAGTAGAAGCCGGGGATATGCCTTTGGAAAGTTATTTAAAAATCCATAAAGACGCTGCTCTCAGTGAGCATGAAAAAGAGATGATCTTATCCTGGGCCGAGAAAGAAGGACTGGTTTTGCTGAACAAGAAAGATAAGTAAGGAGAATGACCGGATTGGAACTTCTCTTTTTTTGTTGCTTCCCCGAACAATTTTTTCAGGTTGAAACATAACTGATTCTGAGTGAAGCTCTATGCTGACGGACGTAAGGTACCAGAAAAGCAAGTATAAAAAAATTCCTTGAAAAGAGTCACTGAGAAAAATATGCTCAATATTTGGTTATATCTAAAATTAATATGATTTTTTGCATAAGTTTAATGTATAGGTAAAACTCCGGAGATAATTAACAGAAGTTTGTGCTGTAACTGAATATTATCGTTCATTGGGAAAAACTCTTGAGAATTCTTCCTTTAATCCCCTAAACCCCCTATATTTACAAAACCTAATTTACCCCTAATGCGAAGGCCCATACTATTTCTAAGTCTTCTTTTTGTTACTTTCACCAGTATTGCACAGGAATACAGCTACCGCTATTATTCTATTTCAGATGGGCTGCCACAAACCCAGATCACTGCTCTTTTCCAGGATAGTAAAGGATTTATCTGGGTAGGTACCAAAGGTGGCCTGAGTCGTTTTGACGGGGTTGAATTTGAGAATTTTGGCATAGAAGACGGATTAACATCGCGAATTGTTTGTAATATATCTGAAGGAAGGGATGGGAAAATCTATGTGCTTTGTGATCATGGTTTATCTGTTTTTGACGGAAATAAATTTACTCCACACCCATTTCCGGGAGATACAAGAGCATATATGGATTATGCTAATGTAGTACATGATTTTGATGGAAATATTTGGATAATGT
>JAOZKQ010000694.1 GCA_029935275.1 Bacteroidales bacterium
TCTTCAACCAGTTTTTGGTCTGTTCCGGGAAAGAATATATTCTGAGGTACTCCATTTGTCCATAAAACACGAATTACATCAGCTTTTGAGCGGGGGCCTAATCCAAAGTGAATATTGGGTTCGCTTACAATTTTTGACTGGTATAAATTACCTGCCCGGATCTCAACTTTTGCACCAATTCCAAAATAATTATTCTTGGCACTACCGGTCCTTAACCCAACCAGTTTCATCTTAACATAATGACTATTATTCCCTCCGTCATTGCGTAAAAATCGTAGCTTCCCATTTGGTTCAGCAATAGCAACATCAATATCACCATCATCATTAAAATCCATGATTGAGATTTGCTTTCCTTCTTTCAGATCTTCAGGCAATATGTTTGAAACTTTATAAAAAACTCCTGAACCATCATTATGATATAAAAATACCCCGTTGGCAGCATTTTTAATTGATTTACCAGCAACCAGGATATCCAGGAAGCCATCGTTATCAAAATCCAGGAAAGAGGCATCATTTACCTGCACACTCTGAAGGCTTTGAATCATATCTGTTGAGCTAAGGTCTTCACTAAAGCTGCCATCACCCAGATTCCGAAACAAACTACAATTCCCGGCTTTTGTGGAAGTAATAAACAAGTCAGGAAAACCATCATTGTTATAATCCCCTACTGTAACAGAACTTGAGCCCTCTTTACTTTTCAAACCGCTTTTTTCAGTAATATCCTTATAAACGCCCTGTCGCTGGTTAGAATACAGTATGTTAGGTGAATTACTGTTAACTACAAAAAGATCAATGTCCCCGTCATCGTCAAAATCTCCAAAAGCAGCATCAGTACTGGGTGCATTTTTACCGGACAAACCAGATTCTTCTGACTGGTCAAGAAAAGTGCCATCAGAATTATTTCGATAAAGCAGGTTTGATGTTGGCCTTACAATATAAAGATCAAGGTCCCCATCGTGATCATAATCAAAAAACAAGGCCTTATTTCCTTTTGCCACATCTCCGACCCCGGATTCATCTGTTACGTCAGTAAATGTTCCTTCTCCGGTGTTTTTGTACAGAACATTTGACCCTTCTTTTACAATATAGAGGTCAAGAAATCCATCATTGTTGTAGTCAGCAAATTTAGCTGAAGATTCTACCCCCTTATGTTTGATTCCTGCTTCAATGCTTACATCTTTATATTT
>JAOZKQ010000239.1 GCA_029935275.1 Bacteroidales bacterium
TAATAGCGCCACATTTTATTTTAATAAATCAGTTGTCATAAACAATACTATTAGGCATGTGAGCAAATTAAATACTAAAATTTTTCATAGTAATAAAATCGCTGTTTTTTCGGGGAAAATTAGAAATAAGAACTAAGATAATAAAGGGAATATTACGGTGCGCTGTACCTTTAAATATAACGGGAAATTTTATCTGTAAATATTTCTCGGCTCTGCCGCTGGCTTGGTTTTCTCGGTGGAAAAGGCAGCAAAATTATTCGTTTTGGTCTTCATCCAATTTATCTGATCATATATAAATTCTTTGTTAAGATATTCATTGCAACAAAATATATATGCTACATCCTTATCCTAAGCATTTATAATTGGGGATCACCAATAGATTAAATTTAATTTTCTCAACTTTATAAATTGTTCAAAGAAATCCAATGAATTGGAAGTACTACCAGAATTAAAATAAAAAAAACCAGGGTAATCCCTGGTTTGTAACCCCTGGTTAATAATTTAGGGTCTATATGAAGGGTAAACGGGTATGAAAACCATTCGCTTAATAGATGATAGAAAGATAGAAAAGGTTGCGTTAAGCAATTTAAAATGATAAAAGAAGTTTTTTCTTTTATCGTTAATGTTTTATAAGTATCACTACTTTAGTGTTATATGTCTTTATGAATTAGTATAAAAATAATTTTATTTTTTTGTTTTAGATCAAGATTACAATTCTATTGTGAATAATGAGTATTTTTGAAGCTAATATATTATTTTTGGAACAGACATTATTATTGTTGTTAATTTGTTGTGAATGGCACATAAAATAATTAATATAATTTGGGTAACAGGCAGGCTAAGCATAATTACATTTGCAACACTCAGCCTTTTTATATCCTGTGCAAGACGGGAATCTGTCAATAAGGAATCAGGTAATATTTGGACAGCCAGCGTAACACAGTCGGTTCCGTTACGGATCAGAAAGAATCAGTTTGATAGAGGTAACCTGGTAGCTAACCCTTCTTTTGAGGAGGGGAAGTATTTTCTTGAGGAGTCTATTGATAAGGTTCCTCAAATTCGGGGATGGAACAGGACCGGGCCATCGGTTAAATGGGTTGATATAAGCGATAGTATTTATAGCCATCAGGAAGTAAGCAATGGCAAACACGCTGTAAAAATTATTCGTAAAACTGCCAATGAGACAGATGATGATGGCGAAGGTATTTTAGGTGATTATATTAAGCTTGTACCCGGTAATTTTGATTTCTTTTTTGATATCAGGTTAATGAATATAAATCCACCTGCCGGAAGAAGGGGGACCAGGCTCTATGATGCCATTAATGTAAGCATCCGGTTTTTTGATAAAAATAAAGTTCCCCTGGAGGGTAAACAGTTCTATCCTTACAAGGAAATTTTTCTTGATTCCGGTTTTAAAGGCTATTCTTTTTCTAACTTCTGGCATATCGATTCATTAGGATGGGGCAGGATTCATGGACGAACTTACAATTATCCTTTGTCTGAAGGGGATATACCTGATGGGACAGCCTATGTGCGACTGTTTTTTGGATTAAAAGGCACCGGAACAATGTGGGTTGATAATGTTGATTTCAGATATTCTAAATGGAATTTTACGGCACTTGAAAGAATGGATTGTTTTTTTGATTCAGTATGCACAAGGTCTTCAAGCCTTATACCTACTCCACAAAAAATTATTGAAAAAGCTTCTTTTCCCTTATTTGTTGAGAAGGAAAAATACATTATTTCTCCGGTAATAATTATTCCTGCAACTCCTTCTAAACAAACCTTGTATGCTGCAAGCCTGGTACAAGATGAAATTGAAAAACGCATATCTTTTTTTCCGGATAAAAGTAAAATAACCCCCGTAAAAATTTTAAAAGGAGGATCCCCTGAAAGTGGATTTGAAGGTCTGGTATTTAGCCTGGGAAAAACAAAATTATTTGAAAAATGGAAGGATTCGCTTCAATATGCTGAAATTGAGGGTAAAGAACAGGCTTATATAATTGGATCATCTGGTGATAATTCAAAACTTGTGTTCCTGGCAGGTAATAAACCAATTGGAGATTATTATGCTGCTACTACACTTATTCAGCTTTTTGATAAAGAGAAAAATCTTTTCCATGCGACTTCCATCATAGATTATCCTGATTTTACGGGAAGGTCTTACCTCTTTGCTGCCTGGAAATCAGAAGATGAGCTAATGGATGATGTGAGTTCCATACCACAGATGAGTTTGCTTAAGTTTAATAAAGCCTATGTAGGCTATGGGCAAACCAATGGAAGAAAAAACTGGTATGCTCCGGATCAGCTTTATAAAGATGGAGTAAAAGCAGTTGGGGAAAAATGCAGGGAAATTGGGGTAATAGATATGGCAATAATGGTTAATCCTTATTATCATTTTGATTATGAGATGAATTCAGATTCCATATCTGATGACTTAAGATATGTATTTAGCCATTCTGATGAGGATGCTATGCAGAAGCTGGAGAATGTTTTTAGGATTGGCCTGGATGCAGGGGCAAATACAATAATGTTGATGGCTGATGATTTTATACCGCACGAAGGAGACAACCGAAAGAACTATGTGCTCTACACTTCTGAAGATAAGAAGAAGTTTGTAAATCTTCAGAATGCCCAGTCATTTATGATAAATAAACTTTATGATAACTTAAACATGGACTATAAGGGTCTGCGCTTTGAGTACTGTCCCCCCTGGTACCTTAATGAATTTATAGATAGGAGCAGGGGTAAGGCTGAGGCTTATTTCATGGATCTGAATGAAATGATTCCAGACGATGTTTCTATTGTTTGGACTGGGCCTACTGTCCGGTCCTTAAGTTATGATATGGCAGATATAGAGCGTTACAAGAAAGTAACTGGACGGAAGCCAATGATATGGGATAATACTCTTTATGCCAGGGGCCTTGAAGGTGTTTATGGGGGCTATCCTGCTAATTATCCTGGGAAAGCCAGGTTGTGCAATTTGTTTGAGCCCTTTGATATTATGGTTCCTGATAATTTTCAGGATTTTCTGGATGGTCCGCATATGTATGTAAATGGATCTGCATTTTCTGAAATCTATAAAATTAAGTATGCTACTGTTGCTGATTTTGAATGGAATACAAAAGATTATGATCCGGAATCTTCACTTTGGAGAGTCCTTGTTTCTAAATTTGGCCCTGGTACCGCTAGGCATCTGTTAGAGTTTAGTGATGCTTATTATGAGCTGGTAGAATTTGTGAAATCAAATAATAAGGAGAAAGCTGGTTTTTTTAATAAGGACCTGGATCAGACAGTAAGAATCAAAGAGCTATATAAAAAGTTGCAGTCGGAGCTTTTGGTAAATCCTAAGCTTTTGCAAGAACTAGCTGAATATAAAATAAAAGTATTAAACGCATATTCTGAAACAGAGAAAAAACTAAAGACTGCAAAATGACAATAGTAAGTTTGCATTTATTTGATGTTGGTAATGGAAAAGATTGCGGGATGTTTCTTTGTGTATATACTACTTGTTTTTATTTTGGGAGAAGCTGTATGGTCACAGGAAACGGTGGTTCGGGGGAAGATTACCGATGCTAAAACCAGTCAGTCCATTCCATTTGCGAACATTTACTTTCGAGGTACCACCATTGGGGTCTCAGGAAATTTTGAAGGGGAATTTTTTTTAAGCACCAGGAATCCCGGAGACTCACTAACGGTTTCCTCCCTGGGTTTTCATGATGCTTCCAAACCAATCAAAAAAGGGGAACCCCAAACACTCAACTTTCAACTATTACCTGCCGCAATTGCTATACCTGAGGTTTCTATTATTCCCGGGGAAAACCCTGCACATCGGATTATTCGTGAGGCCGTTAAGCGTAAAAAAAGTTATAACCCGGAAAATCTGAATGCTTTTCAAAAAGAAACTTATTCCAGAACTGAGATAGCGATAAATAATATTAGTGATGATTTCAAGTCACGCCCTTCAATGAAGCCCTTTAAGCCATTGTTTGATAGTTTGATGGTGGCAGCAGGGGAAGATGGCAGTCTGGTGCTTCCAATATTATTTTCTGAAACCACCTCTGAAATTTATGTTAATAAAAACCCCGAAAGAAAGAAGGAAATTATTTTGGGGAGTAAGGTGAACGGAGTGGGGCTGGAGCACACACATGAGTTTGTATCCCAGGTTGTTGGTGCAAGTTTTCATGATTATAACTTCAATAATAATTATATTAAAATCCTTGATAAAAATGTAATCTCACCCATAGCAAATGGCTGTTTTAGTTATTATAAATATTACATAATTGATACTTTATTTATTGATAATCAATATTGCTATGAA
>JAOZKQ010000026.1 GCA_029935275.1 Bacteroidales bacterium
GGTATAAAGACATGGTCTTTACCCTCTCGGTTAGCCTTTTGCGTGATAGGCAGGAGGCTGAAGAAGTTGCCCAGGATACATTTGTAAAAGCTTATAAAGCCCTTTCTAAGTTTCAAAATAAATCGAAATTCTCAACCTGGATCTATAGGATAGTATATAATGAAAGCATTTCCAGATTGAGAAGAAAAAAGACAAACCTAATTTCAGTTGAAGATTTGAGTTATGGAGAGTTGCCTGATAGTTTTGAGGAAATGGAACCGGAATGGGTACAAAAGGAAGAGAGAAAAAGAAAGCTTTTTGAGGCTATATCTTTTTTGAAAGAAGAAGAAAAGGCTATTATTATGCTATATTATTTTGAAAATTGCCGTATAGATGAGATTTCGGATATTACCTCTTTATCAAATGAAAATGTAAAAACTAAATTATTCAGGGCGAGAAAGAAATTGTATTCTATCCTTACTAAAGTTAAAAAAAAAGAATTGATTGATTATTGAAAATATATTCAGCTATGGCATTACATGATAAAAAATCAAATCAGGAATTAAATCAGGAGCTAAAAGATATTTTTTTGAATGCCGGGAAAATGAAAACTTCACCGGATTTCACCCAAAATATCATGAACCTTATTGAAAAAGAGTCACTGACAAATCAAATTGTTTATAAACCCTTGATATCAACCAGAGGTTGGATTGGTATTGCCCTTTTTATATTGGTGATATTTATAATCGCCATGATGTCCGTATCAGATTCATCAGGATCGACTTACGAAATAGTTCAGCGTATTAACAATATTTTCAGCTTGAAGATGCCCCTTGATAAACTACTAATAGCATCTTCCCGGGTTGGAACATATCTTCTTTCCTCCACGGTATTTATTTCACTCATTGGCCTGATGGGGATGGGGGTCATTTACTCTTTTATCTACCTGAAGATTGAGTTATTAAGGACAAATCAAATCTATCGTTCATGATAATTAGCATTCCTGGCAAATTAGAGTATTTTTTACCAATAATGTCCTGAATCAGACCAAGCTATTTCATCAGTTTTAGCATTGCCTTAACCACATTATCTGCTCCTTCAGCTATTTGTAGAATATTGGCATCCAGCATATAACAGGGAGTAGTGACAAGTTTGTACTTCTGGTCAATGATCACTTCTCCATGATTGGTAGTTATATGGTGGGCTCCCATGGTTTCAACAGCCTCGGCTGTACCCTTATCCTGGCCAATGGTAAGGTCAGCTTCCTCTAATACATTTGCCATAATAACCGGTGATATACAAAGTGCCCCAATGGGCTTGCCTGCTTTTGCCATTCCTTTGATGGATGCCTTTACATCCTCATTTACCTTGCAATCAGGCCCATCAAATGCAAAGGATGAAAGATTTTTTGCGGCACCAAATCCACCCGGGTAAATCAATCCGTCAAAATCATCGGGATTGAATTCACTCAATGGCTTTATTTTGCCCCTGGCTATCCTTGCTGATTCAACCAAAACATTTCTGGTTTCGTTCATTTCTTCTCCGCTGATATGATTGATAACATGGTGCTGAGGAATGTCCGGAGCAAAAATTTCATAAATACAAGCATTTTTCATAATGGAAAAAAGGGTCATTGTTGCTTCGTGAATTTCTGCACCATCAAAAACTCCAGACCCGGAGAGTACGACTGCAAATTTTTTTGTTCGATCCATAATTTAAGTAATTTTATAAATTTCCATACTAAGTTATTAATAATTTGTGACCAAACCGCAGTTTAAAAGAAAATACTTCATGAAACGCACTTTTGTGGCAATTCCAATTTCCCTTTCACCGGATTATTTTGAATTTATTGATGATTTGAAAATGAAGGTGAAAGGTAAAATTAATTGGGTAAAACCTGAAAATATGCATCTTACCCTTGCTTTTTTTGGATCTACATCCCCGGAAATGGAACAAATTGTGAAAGAGGTAACTTTAAATATTACTGCATATAAGCGATCATTCAATCTGACTCCTCATGGGCTATATGTTTTTCCTGCAAAAAGAAAACCAAGGCTAATGTGGTTAGGATTAGAACACAGCAATGACCTGATTAATTTAAACAGCGCATTATTGGATGGCCTTTTCAAAGCAGGAATTGATAAACAGGAGAAAAAGTTAACTCCACATCTAAGTCTGGGAAGGATAAAATGGCTCGAAAATCCCGAAACGCTGGATGGAATTCTTGATCAGTACAAGAACCTGACTTTTCCGCGTATGCTGATAAAGCGGTTGGTTTACTATGAAAGTGAGTTAACCGGAAAAGGCCCTGTATATCATATATTGGCTAGTTACTTATTGTAGAAATATTTCTGAGAAACAATGGAGCCCTTGCCGGACCTTACTTTCCTCTTCCTCTGATAATCGTGAGCATGGTATGAATTAATATCTTAAGATCAACATAAAAGGACATGTTTTCAATGTAAATCAGATCGTAAGTTAATCTTTCAATCATTTCATCAACATTTTCAGCATATCCGTATTTCACCTGTCCCCATGAAGTGATACCCGGTTTTACTTTCTGTAAATGAATATATTGTGGTGCCTTTTTAATAATCTGATCAATAAAGTATTTTCTCTCAGGCCTTGGGCCAACAAGTGACATTTCCCCTTTAAGTACATTTATAAAATTCGGGATTTCATCCATTCGGGTTTTCCTCATGAAAGTACCTATGGGCGTAATCCTTGGGTCATTTTCTGATGCTAAAGCGGGTCCATTTTCTTCAGCATTCTGATACATTGACCTGAACTTATAAAGTTTAAAAGGCTTTCCATATTTTCCAATTCTTTCTTGTGTAAAAGTGACCGGGCCAGGCGAGCTAAGTTTAATAATAATTGCCAGGGCAATGTTAAGCGGAAGCGTTAAGATCAGAGCTATTAGGGAAACAAAAAAATCCAGGAAATATTTTAAAGTTTCCTGCCATACTGGAATAAGCTCGTGAGAAATTTCAATAAGTGGAGTCCCATAAACCGAAGATATTTTAACTCTCCCGGCAAGGATTTCATATATGCTGGGTATAGCTTTAATAATGACTCTGGATTCTTTAAGCTTGTTAATGATCTGTCCTATCTTTTCATGGTCTCCGGGTTCCATAGCAATAATAGCTTCCTCTATTTTCTTTTCTTTGATTATCTCTGTAACATTACTGAGTTCACCAAGCCTTGGAATATATTGATCCAGCGGGTCAGTTGGATTTGAATTTATATTGATATAGCCAATAAACTTATTTCCGGAAAATCTTTTCCCTGATGTTAAATCCTTGAAGATTTTTGATGCCCTTCCATTACCACCAATTAATAAAGTATTAAAACCAAGTTTTCCATTGTGTATTTTATTATTGGTGTGGGAAGTGATTATTAACCTGGGGATATAGCTTAGAAAGAACTGAAGTGAAAAAAGTACTACAAATGACAGATAATAACTGGTGAAGTTTTTTACAGTATCATCAAGGATAAGAACAAAAAACAAAAACAGGGTACCAATTAATGTGATAAGAAAAGTTTTGCTAAGTTCCTGAAGCCTGGATATTCGGAATGGCATTTTGTAGTATCCGGAAATATAGTGAAGTAATATCCAGAATAATGGTATTACAATAAGGCTGATCCAAAACTTATGGTCGGGTTCAATGGGGATTTTGTACCCAAATTTAGATGGTTCAATAACAACCTTCCTGAAAATGTAGAATAAAGTCCAGCTTAAAGCGCCTGACAAATAATCAGAAACAATATATTTAATCCGTTGAAACTTTCTATTCATTAAAATCTCATTACGGTATCCGGTCCCGAAAGATAATGCAAAGTTAGTTTGATCCCCTGGCTCCTGAAATGGAATATTAAAAATATAACTCTGTTTTAGTGAATTTAGTATGTAAGATGATGAAAAGTTTGAACTCAAAATATTAGCATTTATCTCGTACAAAAACTGATTTATTATGTATATACGGGATAAGTGGAGTTTTGTTTTTGCAGACTTTCTTATGCCTGTTTTGTTTTGGGAATATGGATTTTATTTAATATAGATTTGGCTACATTTTGAGCCATAAGCGAATCTTCAAAAATAATAACAGGATCTGAAATTCCGGCAATTGACTCATAAAAAGCTTGTAACTCCATATGAAAAGGGTTTTGAATGCCCGGATTTATTGAATTGGAACTTAGTGAAACTGTTTGATTAGTAATCTGGCTGGAAGGTGTTGTTTGGTTTTTTAGTTGGTTTTTTTGGATTTTCAAATTGATAAAATCAAATGAATAGTTTTTTTCTGCCATAAAAATAGTGGCTGAGTGATCATCTTTGGGCTGCAAAAAATCATAATTAATATTTGCAGAAGTTCCGTTATCAAATTCAATACGTGCATTTATATAAACAGGGATGTCAGAATGTGAGAAAGATCCACTGGAAAATATTTTTTTTGGATTACTTTTTAAAACCATTAAAATAAATTCCAGATCACAGGTTAAACTTCTAAGTATTTCTTCATAGCTTCTCAGTTTTGGTTCTTCCTTTTTATTAATTTCAATAAATTTAGTCTGTTGAAGATCTGTTTTACATGAGATGTAAGCCGGATTATAGAGTAGAGGATTGGCTGCTTTTAAATAAACATTGGCTTCATTAGCCAATTTTTGAAACTCCATAAGCTTATCTTCACTAACTTCAGGAACCCGGGTAAGAAAAACATGCTTAAATTTCTTTAAAGCATAACTGATCTTTTCCGGATCAGGACTTGCTCTCTCAAGAAAGAGAAGCGCATTGGAGTTTTCAAGTAGTGATATAAATGAGTTGTTTTTCCTGATCCTGTCAGGGGAGTACATTTGGGAATTAACAGAATGAGAAAAACCAGAGATGAGGAAGGGATATTCTTCCGATAAAAGATCTAAATATTCTTTTACAGGGTTGTCATCAATTGAAACACCGATTTTTATCATATTTTTGTATCGTTTTTGCAAACTTAATGCAAATTAATGAGCGATTATAGTTTTTTTCACTGGTTTTATTAACCTACTATTGTTGAAAACCAATTTATATATACCCGGAAAATGTTAGAAGATTCATTTAGACATAAAGGTTTGAGAAAGAACCTCATCAAAGAGATAATGAATAAGGGAATAAAAAATGAGAGAGTGCTTAATGCTATAAATAAAGTTCCAAGGCATCTTTTTATGGATACGGGTTTTATAAATTTTGCTTATAAAGATCAGGCTTTCCCTATTGGAGAGGGTCAGACTATTTCACAGCCTTACACCGTAGCTTTTCAAACAGAACTATTGGATGTAAACAAGCATATGAAAGTGTTGGAGGTTGGAACCGGCTCAGGTTACCAGGCCGCAGTTCTCGTTGAATTAGGTGCAAGGGTTTATACAATAGAGAGGCAACGTAAACTTTTTGTAAAAACACAAATGCTTCTTAATACTCTGGGGTATAAGCTTAAATTCTTTTATGGTGATGGGTTTAAGGGGCAAAAAACTTACGCTCCCTTCGACAGAATATTAATAACTGCTGCTGCACCAGAAATTCCAGAAGAGCTACTTAGCCAGTTAAGGCCAGGAGGGAAGTTGGTAATCCCTCTAGGAGGCTCGGATATTCAGGAAATGTTATTGATTGAAAAAACGGGAAAGGAAAGCTATACGAATAGTAAGCATGGTAAGTTTTCTTTTGTTCCTATGCTGAAAGGAACAAGTAATAGCAATGATACTAAAAAATAAGAAAATGATAGAAGTTAGCAGGTTTGTTTTTAATCCATTTCAGGAGAATACATGGGTGGTTAATGATGAAACCAAAGATTGTGTAATAATTGATCCAGGATGCATAGATGATAAGGAAAGATCTGTTTTGAATGAATTTATTACAAAAAATGATTTGAAGCCGGTTAGATTAATATTAACACATGGCCATGTAGATCATGTTTGTGGTGCGAGTTTTATTAATGAGGATTATGGACTAATTCCTGAATGCCATGCTCTTGATGTTAGCCTGGTTAATGATGCTTCTTTACATGGGAAAATATTTGGTGTAGAGGTGGAGAAGTCTCCGGCCCCTGATGGTTCCCTGAAAGATGGTCATTTTGTTAAATTTGGAAACAGCAGCTTTGAAATTTTACATGTTCCGGGACATTCTGCCGGAAGTGTAGCTTTATTTAATAAGGAACAGGAATTTCTTTTTACCGGAGATGTGCTATTTAAAGGAAGTATCGGACGCACGGACCTTCCCGGAGGGAATTATGATACGCTTATGAAAAGTATAAATGAAAAAATCATTCCTTTAGGGCTGGATGTAGTGGTAATGCCAGGACATGGAGGAGATACCACTATTGGTGATGAAATAAACAGCAATCCTTTTATAAACCTGGATTTAATATAAATCGAATTGTATTTGTAATTAATATGAATTATTTGAGGCCCCCATATGTAAAATATCATATTTAATCCTAAAATACCTGTTTATTTTTGTCCTCATAATTAAAATTGATTCTTGAATATTTAATAAAATAAATTATGGCTTTTGATTCTTTTCAAAATAGACATATTGGCCCTCGGAATTTGGAGATTCAGGGAATGTTGAATAAAATTGGTGTTTCTTCCATTGATGAATTAATAAGTAAAACAATACCGGATTCCATCCGGCTATCGGAACCATTAAGCTTGGAGGAGGGAATAAGTGAGTTTGAATATTCTTCTAAAATTCGGATGATAGCCTCAAAAAATAAGCTTTTTAAAACTTATATTGGTTTGGGATATTATGGTACCATTTTGCCGGCTGTAATACAACGTAATATTTTGGAGAATCCGGTTTGGTACACTTCTTATACGCCATACCAGGCTGAGATATCACAAGGGAGACTTGAGGCGCTGCTAAATTTTCAGACTGTTGTGATGGATCTCACTGGGATGGAAGTGGCAAATGCATCTTTACTTGATGAAGCTACCTCTGCTGCTGAAGCCATGTTGATGTCATATCGGCTTAGGTCCCGAAGTATGGTGAAAAATGGTGCCAATAAGTTTTTTATAGATGAAAAAGTGTTTAAGCAAACCATTGAAGTGCTTGAAGGCAGGGCAATGCATGCAGGTATTGAAGTAATTATTGGCAAATTCGATTCTTTTGAATTTGATAATAAAGTTTTTGGCGTATTAGTGCAGTATCCGAATGCTGATGGAGAAGTTTCTTATTTGCATAGTATGGTGGAGAAAGCTCATGCTAGCGGTGCGCTGGTAACCGTTGCTGCAGATCTTCTTGGTCTGGCATTGTTAAGCCCTCCTGGTGAATGGGGTGCCGATATCGTAGTCGGTTCTACCCAACGGTTTGGTATTCCTATTGGATTTGGTGGGCCACATGCCGGATATTTTGCGACACTTGAAAAGTTTAAGAGAAATATCCCAGGCAGGATTATTGGAATAACTGTGGATGCACAGGGGAATCAGGCCTTAAGGATGGCCCTTCAAACAAGGGAACAGCATATAAAACGTGAGCGTGCATCATCAAATATATGTACTGCACAGGCCCTGCTAGCTACCATGGCAGGTATGTATGCAGTTTACCATGGGTATGAAGGTTTAAAGAGGATTTCAATGCATGCTCATAGTGCTGCTTCACGTTTGGAAACTGCTTTAAAACAACTTGGATTTAATCAGGTCAATGAGAATTATTTTGACACCCTGAAAATAAGATTACCTGAAGGCTTATCTGTAGGTGTAGTGAGGGATATTGCTTTGAAAAATGAAGTAAACCTGCGGGTTATTGATCCGGATTATATCGGGATAAGCCTGGATGAGACAACCTCAGATAAGGATCTTAAGTTGCTTGTATCCATTTTTGCTGAGGCTATTGAAGGGAAGGAAATAGATCTCAGGAAAGAATCAGGCAAAATTAGTTTTAATAAGAAATTTCTTAGAGAAAGTGTTTTCATGTCATTAGATGTTTTTAGTAATTACCGCTCAGAGACAGAAATGATGCGCTATATTAAGCTTCTTGAAAGAAAAGATTTTTCATTGACCCATTCGATGATTTCTCTGGGTTCATGTACAATGAAACTGAATGCTGCTGTAGAGATGTTCCCCCTTAGCTGGCCTGAATTTGGGAATCTACACCCCTTTGTTCCGGAAGACCAGGCTGTGGGATATCTTGAGTTGATTCAGGGTCTGGAAGAAGACCTGAAAGTAATTACAGGATTTAATGCAGTGAGCTTTCAGCCAAATTCAGGAGCTGCAGGCGAATATGCCGGGCTTTCAGTTATTAAGGCCTGGCATGAAAGCAGGGGTGAGGGCTATCGGGATATTGTACTGATTCCATCATCGGCGCATGGTACAAACCCGGCCAGCGCTATAATGGCAGGATTTAAGGTGGTAGTGGTTGATTGTGATGAAAAAGGGAATATTAATCTGGATAATTTACGTCTGCATGCGGACAATAATAAAGAGAACCTGGCTGGATTTATGGTGACCTATCCTTCCACTCATGGTGTTTTTGAGGAGGATATTGTTGAGATGATATCCATAATTCATGAAAACGGAGGGCAGGTTTATCTGGATGGGGCCAATATGAATGCTCAGATTGGATATACCAATCCTGCAATTATTGGCGCGGATGTTTGTCACCTTAACCTGCATAAAACTTTTGCCATTCCCCATGGAGGCGGGGGCCCCGGTGTTGGACCAATTGCGGTTGCTGAGCATCTTGTTGACTTTCTTCCTAAGCATCCTTATGTTGAAACCGGAGGGAAAAATGGAATTATTCCGGTTTCTGCTGCACCTTATGGCAGTGCCAGTATTTTACCTATTTCTTATGCTTATATAAAAATGTTGGGCGGAGAGGGATTGACAAGAGCTACGGCTATGGCAATTTTGAATGCCAACTACCTGGCAAATTCACTTAAAGATTATTATGATATTCTTTATACCGGAAAGCGTGGATTTGTTGGCCATGAGATGATACTTGATTGTCGAAAGTTTAAAGCAGAGACCGGGATTACCGAGTTAGATATTGCAAAGCGCCTGATGGATTACGGTTTTCATGCACCAACGCTCTCTTTTCCAGTTCATGGGACATTAATGGTTGAACCCACTGAAAGTGAGTCATTAAAAGAGCTTAATAGATTTGTTGAGGCCATGATTGGTATTTATAGAGAGATTATGGAAGTAAAAGAAAATGTGGCAGCAAAGGAGAGTAACGTACTAAAAAATGCACCTCATACGGATGCTGTAATGGTTTCCGATGAATGGGAATATTCTTACTCCAGACAAAAAGCAGCTTTCCCACTTGAATGGGTTAGGGAACGGAAACTCTGGCCTGCTATTGGCAGGGTGGATGACACTTATGGTGACAGGAACCTGGTGTGTACTTGTGCACCGATTGATTCCTATAGAAAGAAGGCATTTGGTTTTACGGAAATTAATGAAGATTAGACCCTGATATTTCTTCAATTACCAGATCAAAAATGTCGCCTGTTTTATATCCGTAAGCACTAATTTGTTTGGGGATGATGCTTTCAGCACTCATTCCGGGAACTGTATTTATTTCCAAAAAATATGGAATATTGCCGGAAATAATATAATCAATGCGTACGATACCCCGGCACCCTAATCTGGAGTATATTTCAGCCGAGTATTTCTTGCATTTTTCCTGCATTGTTTTATTAATTCTGGCCGGGGTAATTTCTTCGGACTTACCTTCAGTATATTTGGCTTCATAATCAAAGAAGTCGTTTTTTGTCACAATTTCAGTTAAAGGGAAAATATGTGTTTCCTTGCTGGTAATTAAAAGCCCTGAGGAAACTTCGACACCTTCAATAAAGGATTCGATGATAACTTCATCGTCTTCACTGAATGCATCAGAGATTCCTTTTCTTAATTCATCTTCATTAGTGGCCTTTGAGATTCCGAAACTGGAACCGCTGTTGTTAGGTTTTACAAAACAGGGTAAACTCAGTTTTTTAATAATTTCAGAAGTTTCGTAGGCCTCTTCCTTTCTTAGGAATACACTTTTTGCTGTGGGGATTCCAAATTCTTTTAGAAAACTCTTACATGCAAATTTATTAAAAGTTAAAGCAGAAGTGAAAGAGTCACAACTGGTATAGGGAATGTTTATTAGTTCAAAATATCCCTGGAGCTTTCCATCTTCACCTGGTGTGCCGTGAATTGCAATAAGGGCAACATCAAATATAATTTTCCCCCTGGCAGATTGAAAAGAAAAGTCATTTTTATCCACCGGAGTGTCTATTCCTTCTTGTTTCACAATCCATTTTCCTTGTCTTATGATAACTGTATATATATTATACTTCTCCAGATTCAATAAGGAAGTAATTTCTTTAGCACTGTTTATGGATATTTGGTATTCTGAAGAATCTCCACCTGCTATTATGGCTATATTTTTTCTCATTTATATTTTTAATCTTTTAATTTAAAGTATTTCTCAAGAATTTTATTGGCTGCTATAAATGAACTTGTTTTACCGGAAAGCACTTCTTTTTTCCATTTAACAAGTTCTTTTTTAATGAAAGGATCATTATAAAAATACTGCTTTATATTTTCTTCAATAGTCTGGTTCAGCCAGTAAGCTGACTGCTGGTCACGATTTTGTTGAAACCATGAATTCTGTTTTACAAACTTTATATAGTTTAGAATTGTTTCCCAAACATCAATCAGGCCTGTTTCTGATACGGCAGAGCATTTTAACACGCAGGGAGTCCAGCCCGACTCTGCCAGAGGAAAAAAATGAAGGGCATTTTTAAATTTGGTTTGTGCCTGCAAAGCTCTTTTTATATTATCACCATCAGCTTTTGTAATAACCAGGGCATCGGCCATTTCCATTATGCCACGTTTAATTCCCTGCAATTCATCTCCCGAACCAGCCAGCATTAGCAGAAGAAAAAAATCAACCATAGAATGAACCATTGTTTCAGATTGACCTACACCTACAGTTTCAACAAATATAGTATCATAACCCGCTGCCTCACATAATATAATAGTGTCTCTTGTTTTTCCAGCTACTCCCCCAAGTGTACCTGAGGATGGAGTGGGGCGAATGAAAGCAAGTGGATCTGTTGAGAGTTTTTCCATTCTTGTTTTATCTCCTAAGATACTTCCTCCGGATTTTTTGCTGCTCGGATCAATTGTTAATACAGCCAGCTTTTGGCCAGATGAGGTAATTTGGGTTCCTAAAGCTTCGATAAATGAACTCTTTCCTACACCTGGAACTCCGGTTATACCAACTCGGATCGAGTTTCCACTATAGGGAATACAAGCTTCAATAATTTCACTTGCAATTTTTTTATGTGAAGTGTGATTGCTTTCTATAATCGTGATGGCCTGGCTCAGTATTATTTTATTCTGACTAATTATTCCTTTAACATAATCTTTTGCAGTTAAAAGTTTTTTTCGTTTTTGTCTGGTAAAATTGTAAGCTTCCTTGTTCACAGAGGGAGGCTGTTTTACTCCTTCGCTTAACTGAAGTGCACTTTTCTTTATGTTTTTTACTTTTCCGGGAGCCATTATTTTACGAAGTTAATACTTTTCTATTTAACCCGAAGAGTTCCTTTATGTATTATTAGAAGTTACTGGAAATAAGAAAGCCAGCTAACATAAGCAGGCCTCAGATAGGACAATAATTACTTTTATAGTAGCTGTTCTTAGAATTGTTTTTTTAATATCTCTGAAATTTGTTCTTTTGATTGAATACTACTTGTGGCTTCTATTACTTTCCCATCTTTGTAATAAACCGTAAATGGTAGTCCCATAAAGCCCATGCACTCAGGAAGACTACGTATAACCATGGCAGTAGGAATATCAAAATCCATATCATAAAATACGACTTCCGGGAATTCATTTTCAAGTTCAATCATTGAGGCGTAAACAGGAATACACATAGGACCCATTCTTCCGCAACAAATCATGAAATTCTTATTTTCACTTAATGCTTTGGTGTATTCCTCCTCAGTTTCTATATGTTTTAAATTGGTATGTAGCATGATAAATTAAGATATTATTAATTAATGATAATTGATTTTGTAATTTTTTCAGGGGGCAAAAGTATAAAATAGTATTAAATGACCATAAATTATTTCACATTTGTAAGGAAATAATGACAGGGATACTGGTTGGTGGGTTAAATCAGGGTTAATTTTGGTTTAGATTGGGCCTGCTAAAAACACATAATCAACTAAAATCAGGAGTGTTATATAAAATCCCCGGAATTCCAGGGATTTTGAGAGTTTTTTAAAAATTTGAAGAAGTGATCAGTTACTTCTAGTTGCTTTCGGGGGCTTCAACTTCACCAGTTACCCTTAACACCATGTTAGGACTTCTGGGATCATTTGTAATTACAGTAATTGATTTGTTCTGTCTGCCTACCCTGGTACCTGAATTAAATATTGCTTTTATCTGGCTGGAATCACCTGGTTTAATAGTCGTTTCACTTGGAGTTACAGCAGTGCAGCCACAACTTGAACGTACTTTTCTGATCAGAAGATCACTTTTTCCGGTATTTTTAAAAGTAAAACTATGTTCAACGGAGGATTTCTGCTTTATTTTCCCAAAATTAAAGACATTCTCTGTGAATTCAATTTTGGCAGCATTTTCGATTTGCTCAGGGGACATGTTGCTGAAATCTTCACTAATTGTTGCAGAAATAGTTAATCGGTTATTCCTATCTACTTTTCCATTATAGTTCACTGAAACCCGGCTGATTACAAATCCCCAGTCATTTACCAGGCTGGCATCATAGATTCCGGTAATTATGCCTTTTTCTTTTGGTTTTAAAGTAACAGGTCGGGCTTCCAGCTTCAATTGTGCAGGTACTTGTGAAAATGATATAGTTTGATCCTGGTCAGAAGTGTTGATTACCTGGATGCTAACTGTCTTCTTCTGGTCTTTGGTGACCTTGACAAATGCCATATGATTCGTTTTAAAGCGAATATTTCCAATAAGGAAAGGGAAATCATCCTCAATTGTCCTGGGCTTTGGAATCACATTTCCCGTTATGCGCAAAGCAACAACCTTTTGGCTTGCATTGGAATAGACCGTAATGGATTTGTTAAATTTATTGGGACGATTTTTTGGATTATAGGCAACTTTTATGGAACCACTCCCTCCCGGAGGCACAGGTTCTTTTGTCCATGTAGGAGATGTACAGCCACATGATGCAGTGACTTTATTCAATATAAGAGGTTGATTTCCTGTATTTTTAAATTTGAAATCATAAGTAGCCAGGCCGGCTTCTTCCTTAATGTTACCAAAATCATGTATCTTTTCCTCAAAAGCAATCGTAGAACCTGTTTGCTGGGCATACATGCTATATGGGATAGCGATAAAGGCTAAAATAGTCAATGTTGCTTTTATTTTTCTCATTTTTTCGAAAGTTTAAAATTTTTATAATAAATTT
>JAOZKQ010000240.1 GCA_029935275.1 Bacteroidales bacterium
AAGCAGGGCCGCTTTTTAATTCGGTTACGGCCCCACAACCAATAATTCCCCACTTAATTTGTTCCATTGTAGCCGAGATTACTATCCTTGTTTATTCTCTGGTCGCTTAGCCATTAACTCAATATCAGTGAGATCTGAAATTTTGACTGGTTTTCCGGACTCAATGCTTTTCCTGGCAGCAATTCCAATCAGGATTGACATGACCCCGTCCCTTGTTCCGGCAGCATGCCTCAATGGATCCGGAGTATCCGGATTTCTGAAAATCATATCCTGTAATCTTTTGTCTCCGCCACCATGTCCACCAGCAGCTTTTGGTACTTTGACCAGATTATAATCATTCCAGTTTTTCATTACCATGATCTCACGGTAATCATTAGCAGCTTTTTCACTTTTCTGTGACATTTCCTTAGCGTGCAATTCTGCCTGATTTACCCTTTCATCACTTCTCCATGGGATATCTTGCCAGGAATCTATGCGACCATCTATGCCGTTAAATGCAATTCTCCATCCTTCATAAGGAGAGTATGTAGTTAATGAATAGCTTACCTGAACATCGTTGGCATATTTAATTTGTACAGCCATTTTATCATATATATCTATTTCATTTCTAAAAAGACAGTTATCACGGATATATCCATCATATTTTTCGTTGGCAACATAAAGATCCATGTCCCTTTTGCTTTTGGTGATATCCCAGAAAAACTTACACTCTGCTGTATGTGGGCATGTACGGCACTTATCGCCCCTGAAAGAATTGTTTTTTCCATAAAATTCCAATTTCCCATAGGCAAAAACTTCTACCGGATCAGAATCAATCCACCAGTTTAAAAGATCGAAATGATGTGTGGCTTTATGTACAAGTAAGGTGCCACCCTTATCTCTTTGACCATGCCATCTTCTGAAATAGGAAGCACCATGATAAGTGTTCAGATACCAATGAAAGTCAACAGAGGTGATACGCCCAACTTCCTCAGATGTCAATAACTCTTTGATTTTTGTTGGATGTGGCCCGTAACGATAGTTAAAACCAACAATGACTTTCTTTCCTGTTTTCCTTTCTGTATCAATAATTTTCTGGGCTTTGACCTCATCAGTAGTCATCGGCTTTTCTGTTAAAACATCTGCACCCATTTCCAAGCCTTTAATGACAAATTCATGATGGGTTGAATCTACCGTTGTAACAATCACCAGGTCAGGTTTGGTATTGTTCATCATTTCATCAAAATTTGTGAAAGTCGGGCAGCTAACACCTATGTAACTTTTACCGTATTCCAGTCTGCCTGGATTAATATCACAAAGCCCTACAAATTCAATAAGATCAGAATACTGTTCAACAATTTTTTTACCCCAGAATGAGGTTCCCCTGACTCCTGTACCTACAAGGACTACCCTTCTTTTTTTATTTATTGGAGGTGCCATTGCAGAGACTGGGTTTGTTAAAAGGCTTCCTGCCGCCACAATACCAGTTGTTGCAATAAAATTTCTTCGGCTGAATTTTGATGTGTCCATAATGCTAGATTTTAGTTAATTAAATTTTGTTTCGGTTGCCCAAAGGCCCAGGGCCGGATTGGATATATAGAAGATGTTTTCGCCATCCGGCATTATGTTTTTGCCATCCTGCAAAGCATTCGGATTATATTTGTTCATTGCTTTATTCAGATCCATATATTTGAAGCCCACTCCTTCAATTTCTTCTTTGCTTAAATGTCCGGGACAATAAGTAATGTTAAACCTTTCCTCGGAAGAGCCGTGGATAAGGTGAGCAGCAGCAGCCAGATTATTTTCAAGATCTTCGTTCTGCTCTACATTTTTAAGGGTCTTAGCTGTTCCCCGGTAACCATATTTCCGAATGAGCAGGTCTATTTGTTTGTCTTCTCCAAATTCTTTTACTGCTGGTGCCAGAACGATCAGTTCTCCTTTGTCGGCAAGGGCCATACGGGTACGATAAATAGCTTTGTTTCCAAGCCAGGTGCTTTTGAATTCAGTCGGGTCAAGGTAAACAACTACTTTTTTAAGTGGTTGTTTGATCATTTCAAAATTGACTATTAATGAAAGCTTAGAAGCTTCATAAAAACATGCAGAATCATCCCCTATAAATAAACCCCTGACTACCAGTTTGCTATTCTTGTCTCTTCCAATCACTGTGAGTACATAAAGAATTGGAGGTAATTTAGATACAAAATGATCAGATGCGTAATTAAGGACGGATCTTACGGGATTATCTGCCCTGCCCATGATCCGCTCCATTCCATATACAGCACCGAGGTAATGACTCTTATTAATTCCTTCATAGCCACCTGTACCTACAAAAATATTTTTGTTATAATTGGCCATACCAATTACTTCATGAGGTACTATTTGTCCTGGTGAAATGATTAGGTCATGACCACCCTCTACCAGAAGTTTATTAACCTGGGCAGGCCAGTCAAATGATAACAAACCTTCTGAAACATCCTGAATATAATCAGATGGTACTCTTCCAAGCGTAAGTACATCATTTCGCCAGTCATGTTCCTTAAAAAGGTTCATAGGAATATCTCCAAACATGGTTTTTAGCTGATCCCTCGTCATAGGTGTATGGGTACCTAATGCAGGAAGGATATCCTGAAGATTTTTTCCGTAATATTGATAAAGGAAGTTTGTTAATTCCCCTGCTCTTGAGTGATAACGTGTAATATCCGGAGGGATTGCCAGTACTTTTTTCTTTTTTCCTACTTTGTCAAGAGTAGAGAATAACGCATTTTTTAAATCATCAGAAGAAAGTACTTCGGTTTCAGAACCTTGTTGAAAATAGATCATTCTTTTAATTTTTAACTCCAGGGAGGAACAGAGGGCAGGGATTTATCAAATTCATCAATCAAAGCCTTTTCATAATCTCCAGCGTAAGTTCCGGAAAGAAATTTATCAATAGCTTCATCGTGAAATCTTTTCCATGACTCTACCTCTTTACCCGGGATAATTGGATAGAAAAGCACCTTATTTTTAAAGGCAGCATTGTAATCTCCGGGAGCATCACCGATCATTAATATCTTATCATCGGGATATTTACCTTTTGCAGCTAATGCTAAATGCTCGGTTTTGGTGCCATATTCCTGTCCGGCAATAACTCTGACATAAGTATCAATATCATTCTCGGCCCATTCTCTTTCCAGTGCTTCTACAGGGGTTTGTGAAACTACTATGGCATCTGCTTTAGAGTGAAATTTTTCCAGAGACTCTTTTACATAAGGGAAAGGCTTCAGTCCTTTTACCCAAAAACCAATTTCTTCATTCACTTTTTTAGACCAGGTTAAAGTAAGGTCAATATCCTTATTATTAACCTCTGCTGCATATTTTTCCAGACCAGGGTTTCCCAGCTTTGTTTCTTTTTCGGTCCATTCTTTCAAAGCGCTGAGATCAGGTACTTCAAAATTCCTAGATTTAACATCTGAACGCTCATTCAATAATTCAAAACATTTAATTAAAGCCAGGAAACGGTTTACGCCTCTTGATTTGGAATATAAATTTACAAACTCCCAGGTTTCACGGGCTATTTTTGAAATAGGAAGTAAACCGTAATACCGAATTACATTTGGACAAAAGAATTCCTTTTGTTTTGGTTCCATGGAATCAAAAACACATCCATCCGAGTCTATACCGATAAAAAAATCATTTGTTGGTTTGAGATCTTTTAATATTTGTTGATGGTCCATAAATATTGAATTTAGTTTTACTTTTTTGATTTAGTTGTATGCTTCAGGTAAATATGCCTTTAATTTTTTCTCTGCAAAAACCGGCTTAAATTTTGTAAACCTTTGGATTCCATTAATAAGTGGAACTGATGGCCAGTCGTTGCCAATAAGAGGCCTTAGATAATTCAGAAAATCATCAGTAACATCGACTCTTGATTTTGAGATCCATTTTTCAGGGAAAGTCCTTTCAGATAGTGCTACTTTTTCAAGTGGAACTTTGTCATAGTAAACATTATAAATAGTTCCAGGTTTTCTTAATATTGTTGCCATCCATCCATTTCCTTCATAAATGGCTATTTCTACAGCTTTTTGACCAACACTGTATGCTTCTTCAAGATCTGTAACTGAAGCATAAATGGCAGTATCTCTTTGATCTGTTCCCATTACCTGACCGCGGGCAGACCCCGTAGCTTTCAGCCCTTTTCCATTCAGGTAGTTTACGATGGTTTGCGAAACGGAATTTTTTGTAGATCCAAAACTGGTATGGCCGAAGGAATCTCTAACATCTCCCAGGTCGCCAACATCAAAGCCTTCACTTACAACAAGCAGGCATCTTCCATCTTTTGTCAGCTGGTCATTTACTTTAT
>JAOZKQ010000241.1 GCA_029935275.1 Bacteroidales bacterium
CCGTCAGCAAGACCCATAACAATTTCGTTTTCTTTTTTTGTGAGAGAAGATTGGACCGGCAGGCGTTTGTTTTCCTGAAAGTAACTAATTACTTTCCTGGCGATTTGAGGAGACATGAAAGAACCACCCATGTGAACAACCTCAATAGCATTCTTAATATCTGAAAAAGGTATATTTTTCAATAAATATCCCGATGCACCAGCGGTTAATGATTGGAATATTCTGTGAGAATCGTAATAAATGGTAAACATTAGAATGTTTATCGCAGGGTATTTGTTTTTTATGATTTTTATTCCACTAATCCCAGACATTCCCGGAAGTCCGATATCCATAAGTATCACATCAGGGTAGGTATCGTCATTCAATATGGAAAGAAATCCTTCAACCGAGTCCTTAGCATGCAAACATACCATATCAGACTGGGAATTGATCATATCCCTGACCCCTTCTCTTATTTCATCAATATCTTCAATTATGGCCACCTGAATCATAAGCACAAAATAGTAGAAAAATTTGTAGTAGAAAATACCATGTTCATGGGATATTTAAAAATAACTAACATTATTACAAAAATTTTAAAGGAATAACATTTAAAGCAACAAAGTTTCTTTTAGAAATTAGCTAAGCTAAACCCATCTCATTTTAAGCATAATTCTAAATCCATTGGATGAGGTAAAACGAAGCAGGCCTCCAATTCTGTCTGCCCGCATCTTCATATTTTTTAAACCATTTCCTTTCTTTTTTTCATTTGGGTCAAACCCAATTCCATTATCAGCTATTAGCATAAAGAAGTTTTTCTCCTCAAGTTTAAGTTCTATTTTTACTTCATCGGCATTTGCGTGTTTCAGGATATTATTAATTGCTTCTTTAAAAATGTAAAATATATTTTGCCGGTAGGTCACAGGAATTTTCTTGTTTTTCCCAAAGCCTTTAGTTTGAAAGCTTACCCGGATATCTATCATTGTTAATGTATTGTGAGCCATGTCTTTCATTCGATCCAGAAGATCGATAAGAGTATCATTACGGGAGTCTATTGACCAGATTATATCACTCATAGTGGAGATAATCTCCCGGCTTAATATACCAATTTTTTTAGATGATATCAGTACTTTGTTTTTATCTAAACCGGTTTGTATCTGTTCGGAATGGATAGCAATCCTTGTCAGGGCAGAGCCAATATCATCATGCAAATCACTGGCTATTTGAGTGCGTAATCGCTCAATTTCCAGCAATTTGTTAAGTCTGTACATATGATACATATAAAAAACAAATATGATCAGCATAACAGCTAAGATCTTCGACCACCAGGTTTTCCAGTAAGGAGGTTTGATCCGAATGGTTAAAGAACTGGTGTTTTTACTCCATATACCATCGCCGTTTGTACCTTTAATCATAAACTTGTATTCCCCTGGTTCAATCTTTGTATAACTCACGTAGTGACGGGTTCCGGCCTGAACCCAATCTTCATCGATGCCTTCCATTTTATAGGCATACTGGTTCTTTGAGGATTGCCGGAAATCCAGGGCTGCAAATTCAAATGAGAAGAAGTTTTGCTTATAAGATAAGGAAATACATTTATCATTAGGGAGATAGGGCCCGGGGAAAAGAGGTTTGTTAAAAACCTTGAAAGAAGTGAATACCAGGGGTGGGTTAAAACTACTGACTTTTATACTATCCGGATGAAAAATATTGAACCCGTTGATACCTCCAAATAGCATTTGGCCATTTTTTAGTTTCAGACAGGCTCCGGCATTGAATTCGTTACTTTGTAAGCCATCGCTTCTATCATAGTTTTTAAATGTTTTTGTCCGTGGGTTAAGCTTGCTCAAACCCTGATTGGAACTTAACCACAGATTTCCGGAATTATCTTCCAGAATAGCATAAATGACATTTCCCGGAAGTCCGTCTTTCATGAAAAAATGATCAAACTTTCCATCCAGCGGGATGCTATCTGATATTTGCATGAATGAAAGGCCCTCACTTGTGCCTGCCCAGATAATTTTTTCCTTCCTGTTTGTTGTTTCATAAATGAAATGAACGATATTCCCACTAATCGATTCTGGCCTGGCCGGATCATTCATAAACCGTATAAAAGAATTGGTTGACAGGTCATAAGCATTCAGGCCTCCTCCCCATATGCCTAACCATAAGTATCGATTGTCGTTCTTGTAAATACGAAGTAAATAGTTTCCTGAAAGAGTGGTACTATCCCCCGGATTGCTACGAAAGTGTGTGTAGCTTTCTGTATGGATATCAAATTTTATTAAGCCTTTATCAAAAGTAGCTATCCATAAGATGCCGGGGGGATCATAGCAGATTCCATTTATAAAATTCATACCCTCACTTTCAGGTATTTGAGGAGACTCAAGATATTGTGTAAATCTTGAGGATTTCTTATTAAATTTGTTTAAACCACCTCCCCGGGTCCCTATCCATATACATCCATTTTCATCTTCAGCTATTGAGCTGATACTGTTACTGCTAATACTGTTCAGATCATTTGGATTATGTAAAAAAGCCGAAAAGCTTTGCTGCTCAGGACAAAACCTGTCCATTCCTCCATTTTCAGTTCCTATCCAGATATCTCCTGAGCTGTCCTCATAAAATGAGGTGACCTTATTGTTGCTTAAACTGGTTTTTTTGCTTGCGCTATGTTTAAAATGTTTAAAATTTTCCTGTTCGTAATTAAAAAGATTTACACCACCTGCTCCAATCCATATAATTCCTGACTGATCTTCAAAAATACTATAAACATTGTTGCCTGATAGACTTTGATCATCATCAGGATCGTGTTTGATGTGTATGAACTCATTCCTTTTATAGTCAAAAATATCTACACCATTAGATATGGTTCCTATCCATAACCTTCCTTTCTTATCGGTTAGCAGGGAGCCAATGTTATTACTTCCTATACTGGAATCTGATGTGTCGTGAAAGAAATGAGTAAATACGCCGGTAGCCGGATCATATTGGTTTAATCCTCCTTCGAAGGTTCCTATCCATAAATTATCTTCATGGTCTTTAGCAAGTGAAGTGATTTTGTTTGAACTGATTGATCTCTTTTTTTTTGTCTTATCTTTTTGGAAATTTTCGAATATGTAATTATCTTTTATATTCAGATCAATTTGTGATAAGCCGTTCCAGGTACCAATCCATAGTATATTGTTTTTGTCCAGGTGCAATGTCCGGACAAAGTCATTTATTATACTATTCTTATTGCTGGTGTCATTTGTAAAATGAGTAAACCTATTTGTGGCCGGATCAAAACGGTTTAAACCTCCTCCCCATGTGCCAATCCATAAGTAACCATATTTATCTTCGCAAATGGAGGTTGGTCTTCCTCCCCGTATGCTGGCTGGCTTATCAGGGTCAGGAAAATACCTGGTAAATATGTTTGCATTTGGATTGTATTTTGTAAGGCCGTTCCAGGTAGCGATCCAAATATTTTTATTGCTATCCTCAAATATATCCCATATCCAGCTGTGAGAAATAGAATTAGTATCAGCTTGTTCGTGCCGGAGTACAATAAAATCATAACCATCAAATCGATTAAGGCCATCCTGGGTTCCTAACCAGATAAAACCTCTGCTATCCTGATAGATGCAATTGATTGTATTTTGAGAGAGGCCGTTTTCGTCAGTAAGATGCTTAAAATGAAGTGATTGCGAAAAAGAGTATCCTATGCTACTTGTAAGTAGCCATAACGATAATACCACATACTTTGTAAATTTAAACATCACAAAATATTTTGATATTAAAGTTAATTATTTTTAGGAATTTTGCAAAAGAAATAGGATCAATTGAAAATCTTGGGGAGAATAACCTGAATTGTTGTACCATTATTAAAATATGTACATAAAGTTTTGCATTCTTTAGCCTGAAAGGCTTTAATACCTAAACCCGGGGTGAAACCCTGGGAAAAAAGTAAAAAAAAGAATACCGGCGCAATGGAACGCCAGACAGAAAAGCTAAAGCCAGGCAGCGCCGGAATGAAATAAGGAGTGTATAATAATGATTAAGCCTAATCTGGATAAAACAGAAGTTCCAAATTGTAAAAGAACAAAAAACAAACCTGCCTTCGCCGAAGCGGCTACGCGCAGGCAGGTAAATTCCAATTTTATAAATATGCAAATTCCAAAACGAAACATATTTTACGTTAAACAGTTTGTATTTTAGATATTGCTTTTTGTGTTTTATTTGTTATTTAATTATTGCGATTTGTAATTTTCTGCCAAAAAATACACAGCCTTCCCCGTTTTTTCAGCAATTTTTTAAAGGGATTTCGTTTTAGTTATTTCGGAACAAGTATAGC
>JAOZKQ010000242.1 GCA_029935275.1 Bacteroidales bacterium
CTCCCAGGAAAAATAGTATATGGCAAGTACGTCCCATACCCTTTCAATCTAAAGACAAGATTATACTTGCACGTTTTGTAAAATTAAATCCTCATATACTTCTTAAAGATTACAATTATAGTCTTTGGATTGATGGCAATGTACATCTCAAAGGCAATTATGTATTTTCGAGGGCTCATGAGCTTATAGAGAAAGGCGAACTTATTTCAATACCAAAACACCCTGAAAGAGATTGTACTTATAAAGAAGCCCGAGCCTGTATTGAAATGGGTAAGGGGATTGAGAGTATTATTCTTAAACAGATGGAAAGACTACAAATAGAAGGTTTTCCGGAAAATTTTGGGCTCTTCGAGAATAATATAGTTTTCCGCAATCACATGCATCAGGATATTATCAAATTCAATAAAGCATGGTGGGAAGAACTTCGGGCTAATTCTAAGAGGGATCAGCTAAGTTTGGGATATATACTTTGGAGAAATAAAATATCATGTACACCATTTTTCGGGGAAGGCTACAATGTAAGAAATCACCCTGATATTTTATACTCAAAACATAAACGAGGCTTTTTCTATTTATTAATGAAGAGAATTGGTTACATTCAGAACAGACTAAATGTATTTCGGAAATAAAATTTAAGAATGTTTAGGGTTGATGTTTAAAAGGGACTCGACTGACCCTGGTCATTTTACCGGAAAATTAACTTTGTGCGGACCAGGTAACCAGGTCCTATGGAAAATCGATTTTATATAATAGCTTAGCAGGTGTACAAATAAATGAAAATATACCCGGACAGCAGGTATGAAGAATAATATTAGCCCTAGTGCAGCTGGTAGCAACAATTCAAAAAGATTAGTTATAACAAGATACATTTGCAAAAGCACATGTTTTGCCCCTCTGTAATGTTTGCTGATATAGATATGCCTTGAGATTAAAACATGTGCCTTACTATATGATTTTAACCTGCTGCCTTGCCTGGTAACACCACCATGCTGGTGGATGATACGAATATCGCAGAGAAAGGCAACTTTGCCTCCCCGTTCACTAACTCTTTTACATAAATCCACGTCCTCAGAGTACAACCAAAAATCTTCGCACCAGCCTCCAATCTTATAAAATATTTCACGTTTCATAAAGATAAGTGAGCCGGAAACCCAGTCAGGAAAAATTACACCATGACCATTGCATTGGTAATTTACCTTGTCTTTTGTGCCAAACAGCCTGTAAATTGCCCTGTTAAATCCTGTTAAAGACCTGAAAGATGGAAATGAACCAAATGGGTTTTTATCTTTACCATCCTCATCTTCCTGCTGGCAGGAGAGGATGTGATATTCAGGATATTCCTCTGCTTTCTTTATCATTTCAGATAATGCTGGTAAGTTAATTACAGTATCCGGATTAAGAAACAGCAGGTATTCTCCATTACTGCTCCTGGCACCAAGGTTATTACCGCTTGAAAAGCCATAATTTCCTGTATTCTCAATAAATCTGAAGGAAGAACGTTGTTCTGAAAATTCTTTTAACTTTCCATCGTTGGAAAAATTATCAACTATAATTACCTCTGAACTAAAGCCCGCATCTTTTAAACAGTTGAGTGCTTCCAGGCAGTGGGATAAAGGTCCCCATCCACGGTAATTTACAATTATGACTGAAAGCTTAACCAATTTCTGCGTATTTAAATAGAGTTCGAAGTTATAAAAAACCCAGGTATTTCCTTTATAGAAATTTCTTCTGGGAATTATTCATTTATTTTTTTATTAGTTCGAAACTTAATTTTTCTGTCTTTACCAGGTCCTGGTGGTTTATGAAATATTTCTTTAAGCTTTTTCCATCTATTGCTATTGATTGAATATAGTTATTTCCGGGTTTATTGTTTAAAGCTTCAATAATCAACTGCTTGTTTTTATAGAATTCAGGATTAAGCTTAATAATGACCTTATCAAAAACCGGACTGCTTAGGGCATAGTTCATATCTCCCGGGCAGACAGGGTAAAATCCCATCATGCTATATACCAGCCAGGTGGAGAGTGTGCCTGTATCATCATTCCCGGGTAATCCTGCCGGTTCATTTTTGAAGTAGGTTTGGATCAGCCTTCTAACTTCCTTTTGTGTCCGCCATTCCTGGCCTTTCACATAATTAAAAAGGTATGGATAAGTGATATCCGGTTCATTTGCCATATCAAAAAATCCATCATCAAATACTTTCTGAAGTTTATTCACAAATACTTTTTTACCACCCATTAATTTTATCAATCCTTTGGTGTCAAAAGGAACATAGAAAGTGTAATTCCAGGCTGAACCTTCATGAAAACCAGGACTGGGTGCAAAATTTTCTCCCTGCCGGGGATTAAAAGGGGTGAGGAAGGAGCCATCCGGAAGTTTGGGCCTGATCATGCCGTACTCTTTATCAAAATAGTTTTTATATCCCATAGATTGTTTTAAAAAGCGTTCATGATCTTCTGTCTTTCCCATTGCTTTTGCCATTTGGGCCAGGTTCCAGTCAGCCACATAGTATTCCAGTGCATGGGATACGGAGTTGTCGTAGGTCTGCTTTATGGGAACATAGCCCTTTTCAAGGTAATCATCAATATCCGGTCGTAATTTATTTTCTTTACCGGGAGTGGTGGCTGACTTGTACATGGCTTCATAGGCCAGATCAATATCGAAATCACGAATACCTCTCAACCAGCTGTCAACAATTACCGGGATGGCCGGATCCCCTTCCATAACATTTGTTTCCCTGCTGTAGAGTTCCCATTTTGGTAGCCAGCCACTTTCACGGTACATATTCAACATAGAACGAATCATATCAAGCTGCTTTTCCGGATACACCAATGATAAAAAAGGATGGACATTCCGGTAGGTATCCCAAAGGGAAAATACAGTGTATCGGTTTCCTGTTTGTTGGTTTAGGATCAGGGGAGATTCCATGGCCGGATAGTCCCCGTTTACGTCCTGAAGAATGTTCGGATGCAGCAAAATGTGGTAAAGGGCCGTATAGAAAATGGTCTTGTCGTTTTTAGTGCCACCTTCAACCATAATCCTTGATAGTTCAGCGTTCCAGCTATCATAGCTGTGTTTACGAAGTACGTCAAATGAACTATTATTTTGCTCTGTTCGCAGATTTTTCCATGCATTGGCAATACTAACATAGGATATACCAACACTGACCTCGATCTGTTCTCCCTCAGAAGTATTCCAACTAAAATATGCGCCAATATCATCACCTGCAATTTCTTTAAAATAGCTTGAATACTGTTTGTATTTTCCACTGGTCTTACTCCATTGGTTTCTTGGTCCGGGTAACTCTTTCATTTTTTTCCAGTAGCCATGTTCAACAGGTGGTTTGCTAAATTTTACCACAAAATATACAGGAAAAACAGCATTCGGATTATAACAGAAAGTACCAAGTAGTTTGAAGCCTTCCATTTCCGTTTCAGAAACCATTCTTAACATGGCCCCTGATTCATTGGTGAGCCCGTGGCCAAGGTTAAGTAAAATATGGGATTCACCTTCAGGAAAAGTATAACGACTGATACCGCTTCTTGTAGTGGTTGTCATTTCTGCTTGTATGTTGTAGCGGTCAAGTCTGTTTTTATAATAGCCGGGGATTGCCTGCTCTTCAGAATAGCTGGTACCGTATTGACGATAATCCACCTCCAGTTTTCCACTTGTTGGCATAAGTAAGATGCTGCCAAAGTCAGGACAACCAACCCCACTGAGGTTCACATGACTGAAACCTGTAAGGACCTTATTTTGGAAAACATAGGGATTTGACAGCCAGCCAACATCGGTATTTAGTTTATTGTCTTCATTCATAGATACATTATAGGGTACAACAGATACCATACCGGTAGGGGACACTGCTCCCGGATAAGTTGCCCCATAGTTGGATGTACCGATAAAAGGGTTTACATAATCTGCAGGAGTTTGAGTTTGAGCCTGCAAAAAATAAGTACAAAGGATAAATGGGAGGATAAAAAATTTATTCATAGAAATATATCATTTTGATAAAGATCATAAAAGAATGCGAATTTACAAAATATGAACAGAAAGAAGATTAAATGCCAGTCTTGAAAAAATGCAAATAAAATCATAGATTTTAAGCATTTCGTATAAGGATGCTCCCGATAGCGATCGGGACTTCAAAGAGCAATTTTTTAAGTTACCTTTGATTAAACTTATGGTTTACTTCCGGCCGGTTTTTTTTATTTCCGGCCAAAATTACCACCACTGCACCGAAAAGGACTATAAAAGCACCAACCAGACTTATGGGGTTAAAAGATTCTGGCTCGATCCAGGATACTTTCATTTT
>JAOZKQ010000243.1 GCA_029935275.1 Bacteroidales bacterium
TCAAGCGTAGCCTCATCGCAACCAACTGATTTTGGTCCAACTGCTGTACAGGCAGCAATCAGGGAGGCTGTTTTTTTCTTTATTATTTCAAAATATTCATTTTCTTTAATATTTAGCTTTCGGGACTTCTGTAACTGGTACAATTCCCCCTCACTAATTTCTTTAACAGCACCAGAAACAATTTCCAGTAAGTCATATTCTTTTTTTTCCAGGGCGGTAAGCATGCCTTTCGACAATAAATAATCACCTATTAAAACGGCAGCTTTAGATTTCCAGAGTGCATTGATGGAAAAAAATCCTCGTCTTTCGTATGATTCATCAACTACATCGTCATGTACAAGGGTTGCAGTGTGTAATAATTCAATCAAAGTGGCTGCTGTGTAACTTGATTCATTAATTTCCCCAAACATTTTTGCCGTGAGAAGTACAAACATAGGTCTCATTTGCTTTCCTTTCCGGCGGATAATATAGTTGGTAATAATATCAACAAGTGCAACCTGGCTTTTAACAGATGACTTGAAATAAGTATTAAATTCAATCATCTCCTGCTTAACAGGCTCAATTATATTATTCATTTCTTTCATAAGCAAAATGCTTAGCCAAAGATAGTAAATAATGAATATTCTGTATGTTTTAAGATATTTTCAGTTAGAATAAGTTTAAATAACTATAATTAATCAAGGTTATATGATATAAAATTATGATTAATGTTAGGTATTTATATATTTGCATTTGTTTATTTTATTATTATAGAATGAAAGTAAAAGAATTAAATTCGGAGCTATTAATAGGGGCTGCCAGTATGTTAAAAGCAATTGCACACCCGAAAAGACTGGCCATTCTCAATTATCTTGATGGCGGGAAAAAACTTTCTGTTACAGAGCTGCATAATCTACTGGATCTTGAGCAATCAACTACTTCTCATCATTTAGGAATTCTTAAAGATAAAGGTGTTTTGGGAGCAAACAGGGAAGGTAAAAACACATATTACTACATTAAGCATGATAGTTTATCCCGGATAATTGAATGTGTTAGCCGCTGTATTTAGTGTTTAATTATCAAATTTTAACACTTCCTATTTTTCCCCAACATTACATGTATCTTTGTAGCAGTTTTAAAATAAAGATACTATGACAAAAATTCGAGTAACGAAAGAATTCTCTTTCGAGATGGCCCATGCCCTTTGGAATTATGATGGTCCGTGCAGAAATATTCACGGGCATTCCTATAAACTCTTTATAACAGTTACAGGAGAACCTCTAGCAGATAAGAAAAGTGCAAAACATGGTATGGTCATTGACTTTAGTGTCTTAAAACGTTTGGTAAACAAATCCATAGTTAGCAGATTTGATCATTCGGTAGTAGTTTGTAAAGATGCGCCCCATCATTTGCTGAAAAATATAGATCAGATGTTTGAGAAATATGAAGCAACAGATTATCAGCCTACCTGTGAGAATATGGTGATTGCCTTTGCTGATATTATTAAATCCAAACTACCGCCTGCTGTGACATTATTCAGTATAAAACTATATGAAACAGAAACTTCTTATGCTGAATGGTATGCATCTGATAATTTCTGATAATAATTTCTACTATTTTTAGTATCTTCAAGCTTCCTGTTTCAAGATGAATTTTCTGGAACTGTGGCAATTTTTTATTAGATTTAATTATTATGCAAACATTTGATACAGAAGAAAATAAAAGACTATATTTGCTAGATGCATATGCACTGATTTTCAGGGCATATTACGCTTTTATCCGTAATCCACGGATAAATTCAAAAGGGATGAATACATCTGCAATATTTGGTTTTGTCAATTCTTTGGAAGATATTTTAAATAATAATAAACCTTCTCATATTGCAGTTGTTTTTGATCCTCCCGGTCCAAATTTCAGACATGAAATGTATCCTGAATATAAGGCAAACAGAGATGCCACGCCGGAAGATATTAAACTGGCTGTACCTTATATAAAAGAAATCATTGAGGCATTTAATATTCAGGTTGTTGAGGTGCCTGGTTTTGAGGCTGATGATGTTATTGGCACCCTTGCTAAAAAGGCTGAAAAAAAAGGCTTTGATGTATATATGGTAACACCGGATAAAGATTTTACTCAGCTGGTATCTGACCATATTTTTATGTTAAAGCCAGCAAAAGGTGGGAATAAACCGGAGGTTTGGAAAACAGAAGAGGTTCAGGAGCAATTTTTAGTTAAAAGACCTATCCAGATTATTGATATTTTAGCCTTATGGGGGGATTCCGCTGATAATATTCCGGGAGCCCCCGGGATTGGAGAGAAAACCTCGAAAAAGCTTATTAATGAATTTGGAAGCATTGAAAATCTCTTCCAGAATATTGATTCTTTAAAAGGAAAACAAAAGGAAAATATTGAGAATAACCAGGACTTGATTCGTCTTTCCAAAGAACTGGCTACAATTGACCAGAATGTTGAGGTTTCAATTACCGACTTTGATGAATTTAAAAGGAAAGAGGTAAATCTTGAAAAGCTGACATCTATTTTTAATGAACTGGAGTTCCGTACCCTTATGCAAAGGCTAAGGGCCCGCTATGAGAAGGGAACAGAAGTTAAGGAAGCAGTACAGACTTCGCTGTTTGGTGATGATTTTGGAGAAGTGGCACCAGGAAATATATTCTCAGGCCTTGCAGATATTAGTTCGGTGGAGCATGATTATAAATTATTGGATACACGAGCTTTACGAAAGGAATTGATAGTAAAACTTGAACAGCAGGATGCTTTTTGTTTTGATACTGAAACAACCGGGTTAAATGTACTTAAAGATGAAATAGTAGGGCTGGCTTTTTCATTTAAATCGCATGAAGCCTACTATGTTCCTGTTCCTGCAAATTTTGAAAGGGCAAAATCAATTATTGAAGAATTTTCTGACGTTTTTGGGGATAAGAATATCCTAAAAACAGGACAGAATATTAAGTATGATATTCATATTTTGCTGAATTATGATATTAAAGTACAGGGTAAGTTATTTGATACCATGATAGCCCATTACTTGATTGAACCCGACCAGCGTCATAACCTGACTTTTCTTTCTGAGGTTTATCTTAAATACCGACCAGTTGAAATTGAAACTTTGATCGGAAAGAGGGGTAAGGCCCAGAAAAGCATGCGGGATGTACCCTTGGAGGATATTAAAGAATATGCTGCAGAGGATGCTGACCTTACCTGGCAGTTAAAAGAAATACTGGAGAAAAAGCTTAAGGAGAAAAGACTTGACGGCCTGGCAGAAAAACTGGAAATGCCATTGATTCCGGTTTTGGTGAAGTTGGAACGAGCTGGTGTAAAATTAGATGCCGAAGCGCTTAGTCATTTTTCAGGAATCCTTAGGAATGAAATTTATAATATTGAAAATGAAATATATGACCTGGCTGGAGTCGAATTTAATATTTCTTCGCCTAAACAGCTGGGAGGAATTCTTTTCGATAGGTTGAAAATTTCGGATGGGGCAAAAAAGACCAAAACCAAACAATATTCAACCGGAGAGGAGGTTCTGGTTAAGTTAAAAGATAAGCATGAAATTGTAGCAAAGGTTTTGGAATACAGGTCTTTAAAGAAATTATTATCTACCTATGTCGAAGCTCTGCCAAAGCTGATCAATGAACAAACCGGCCGTTTACATACCAGTTTTAATCAGGCTGTGACTACCACCGGCAGATTGAGCTCTACAAATCCGAATTTACAAAATATCCCTATCCGGGAAGAGCGGGGAAGGGAGATTCGTAAGGCTTTTATCCCTTCCGGGAGTGATTATGTTATGCTTTCGGCTGATTATTCCCAGATTGAATTGCGGCTGATGGCACATTTAAGCGGTGACCAGGCAATGATTGAAGCATTCCGGCAAAATGAAGATATACATACGGCTACAGCTGCTAAAATATATAATGCTGCTATTCAGGATGTAACGCGTGAGATGCGGGGCCGGGCTAAAACAGCGAATTTTGGTATTATTTATGGAATCTCTGCTTTTGGCCTTTCCCAGCGACTTGAAATATCCCGCTCCGATGCCCATGCATTGATTGAAGGATATTTTAAAACTTATCCGGGAGTGAAAGAATATATGGATAAAAGTATTGCTATTGCCAGGGATAAGGGCTATGTGGAAACCATAATGGGAAGGCGCAGGAATTTAAGTGACATTAATTCCAGGAATGGGATGATCAGAAGTATGGCCGAGCGAAATGCTATAAATGCTCCTATTCAGGGTTCAGCAGCCGATATTATTAAGCTTGCAATGATCAGGGTTTATGATTTTATGTTGGAAAAGGATTTTAAATC
>JAOZKQ010000244.1 GCA_029935275.1 Bacteroidales bacterium
AATTCAATTTTTGCTGTGACAGCCTTTTCAGGTGCAGTATAAGTTTGTTGAATAATATTCCAACCATCCTCTGACAGCTCTCTAAGTGTAGCAGGGTACTCAGGCTGATTGATCCGCTCTCCGTCCTTCCCCTGCCATATTATAGATGCCAGAATACTCCGGTTTTGCTCATCTACATTTTTTTGTTTAAAAAAGCAATTGAACTTATAATTTCTTCCGTGAATTACATCTACAATGCTAACCCAGGATCCATTCGTATAATCTTTGCCATCCCCTGAAATGGCCAAACTAGGGTTACCCTCGTATTGGAGCTTCATATCTATCCAATGGGCTGGTGCTATTTCTGCCCTTTGAGAATGGAAATTCCAGTCTGTCTCAGCCCTTTCAGGCTCATTCATGACTGAATATGCTGTGAAATGAATAAGAAAAAACATGCTTAGAATTACTGCTCTAAACAAGCTGTTTAATTTCAAGAACTCAATAATAAACCTGGTCATAATTTTAAGCTTTTTATTAATAAATATCAATCAAAATTAATTACAAAAATTTCATCTAATAATTAACTACTCAAATTTCATTTTGCATAAGGTTTAGATAAAATAGCATCTTTCTCCCTTCGGGTTGGGGAAATTTTAAGATATTTAATTACACCATTTATTATTTTTCCTTCTACAATTGTATTTTGAGGTGCCAGTAGTTTAAAATCTACATCCCAGTTTTTCGGCCATGCCGATAATAAGTATATTTTTTCCTTATCATATTGAACCAACATACGTTGTAAAGCAATTAAAGCAACAGAGCCATGATCCTGGTCTGGTATCCAGTCATAATTTGGCCCCCAGTTTGTTGGAAATCGATAAGATGTGTTCCAGGTATTGAAGTTTGTGGATGTTAGTTTGGCTGCTTCCTCCGTCAATCCTAAATATGCTGCTTTAATAGCATTTTGTTGCCATCCACCTGTTTGTTTGAATGCACGGTTTGCAAAAGTACGGCGGGCCATTTCAAGACTGTCTTTGCCAACACCAAATGCCCTGTAGGGGAAAATGGCATAAAGTTCCGGGTTCTCTACATTCTGCTTACCACTGTACTTTTCGGCAGGAGCCAGTACTGTTTGCCCGTTTACCATTTCAGTAGGAATTTCAGGCAACTCACTTATTAATCTTTTCCACTGTTTTTGCTGTGATTTGGTAAGTTCTGACCCTGGTAATTTTAATAGTTCATTGCATATTTTATTTATCCCAACAATTTCGGGCAAGGGGTTAACTGCTTTGTTATAGGTTTCTAATGCCATTGCCGGATCAAAAAGAATTTCCCCCTTTTTATCACGTCTCCAATGCAGGTCGAAGAAATTAACAATTTCTGAAACCACAGGTAATAGTGTTTCCTTTAGAAAATTATCATCCTGCGTAAAAGCATAATAATCAAGCATCATAAGGGAAATTTCCAGGCCACTTTGCCAGTAGTACCTTATGTACAGATTTTGGGTTAATCCCAAAGGCAATTCAGAGCGGTTCCGACCATAATTAGCATCGGTATATGTACCCCAGAAATTCATGGTTTCAGGAAAGAAAGCCCCTTTATGATTATAATAAGTTTTTGTTGCCAGTTTCCGGATAGGAAGGGCATCACGATACATTTTAAAGAGCGGCTGCATTAAATCAAAATCACCCGATTCGAGCATCGACCAATAAGGAAGCCTGGTATTCTGCCACCAATAAGGGCCACCCCAACGGCGATAGTCAGCATCAAAACCCTTGTAATCTCCTTTCAGGTTTTCGGTATCAACTGTAAATATGCTACCGTTAAATTTTATTGGAGAATTTCCCCGTCCGGAGCAAGCATTTATGTAACGTTGTAAGGCATAGTTCCTTGTTACATTAAAAACTATTTCTTTTTCAGTGGCATTATTAGTAGAAACGTTTATGTAACTCCTATTCCAGAACGATTGCCACCACATTTTATGAGCCTTAAACCTATCAAGCCTGGAAAGCAATTCTATATCTTTTGCCTTTTGTGAGATTTGAGAAACCCATTCATTTTGAGAATCTGTTTGCGAAGTTTCAGTATAAACAGAAACTGAAAACTGATTTACTGGTATTGAAGTTTCCATCTGTCCCGAATTAAGCTTTTTCATCTGCCCTGATCGGATTAATCCTCCAAAAGTACGGTGTAGTAAGGGGTCATTATTGCTTTTTGCATAATTTTCAAGGCCTTGTAGTTTCAGGTTATCCTTCCAAACGGAACGATTGTTTCGGTGTAACCAGATTACGCCCTCATCTGAATCCGGGACAACTATATCTTTTTCCACAAAAACATCCGGACCACCTTCCCCATTTAAACCGTAAGCTGAATGTATTTCAGTATCGCTTTTAATTTGCCGGCGTTTTGTTCTCCAGGGCTCAGTACTTACTTTAGCAGAAATGGGAATACTACTTTTTACATTCAGCTCCACAACAGGATTATTGGCATCAACCCATGTGTTTATTACTATTCTATTTTCATCATTACCAGCTTTTATATGAATCACTCCATCTTCCAAAATCAGTTCTTGTAGAAAAGAATTACCTGCTTTGAATGGATTTGGTGAAAGTGAAAGTCTGATTTTACCTATTTTCAGGAGCCGGCCATTTTCACTCCATGCATCGGTTTTTGAAAGGTAAAACAGTAAATCACCATTTTTTTCAACCCACAGGTTAATTCCGATATCGCCATTTCCTGCCGGCATAGAACCCATCGAATTTAGAGATGGTGAATTCCAGACTACATTGTTATTGCTTTGACCAAATGATGAAAATATTACAAATATGAAAAAGGGTATAACAAAGCTTAGTTTATTCATTGTTCTGGTTTTTTTGAGAAAACAATTATAATTATGCGACTATTTTCCTGACTTAATTCGACTGGTAATTTGCTTGTGCCATATCACATCATCCCACATTTCCTTAAATTTATGATTTGGTAATTTCTTTACAAAAATTCCTGACTAAAGTGTTTGTCCATAATATCGGGCTATTGGTTTCGCCCACTTGTGCCTCCGCTAAAGCTATGGCGACACGCGGACGGGGCTGTGTTGTCCCTATTAATTAAAACTATCGACTTTATGGACGGACACTAAATAGAGGGACACTTAAAAAACGCTACGTCCTTCTTCTTTATACTTTTCCAGAAGTTTCTTTAATCGTTCAACTATCTCAGGATGCTTTTCCCAAAGGTTGTTTGATTCGCCCGGATCGGCATCAAGATCATACAACTGCCCTTCCGACTCCATTTCGGATGATAAACTTATCGGTTTTGTCCATCCTCCCGAGCCTAATTGCGGTATCATTTTCCATTTTCCCTGACGAATAGCAAATTTACCTGTACTTGAATGATGAACCATTGCTTCCCTGATTGCTTCTTCACCGGCCTGGAGACCCACATCCTTACCTGAAAATAAATCCGAAAAGTCCCAGCTGTCTTCTGCAGAAATATCCGGCAAATCAAATCCTGTAATTGATGCTATACTTGCCATAATATCTACTGAGCAAATAGGTTCATCTGAGATCCTTTTATTCCCCATTTTTGCCGGCCACCGGACAATTAAGGGTACACGATGCCCTCCTTCCCATATATCGGCCTTCAGACCTCTCCAGGGAGCGTTTGGATTATGATTATATTTTGTAATCACAGATCCAGTAGCACTAAAATCTTTACCATGAATATAAGGGTCCCCTGCACGGGCGGGAGAACCATTATCAGAAGTGAAGATCAATATTGTATTTTCGGATAAGCCATTTCTTTCCAATGCCTTCATTATTTCGCCTAAGGAATAGTCTGTTTGATGAACAAGGTCACCATAGGGCCCGGCATTACTTTTTCCATGGAATTCTTTTGCAGGAACTATTGGAGTATGTGGTGATGTTGATGCAAAATAGAGAAAGAAAGGTTTATCATTTTTCTCTTTTGCATACTTATCGATGTAATTGACTGCCTTTTTTGTAAGGCTTGGTAATATATTCTCCAGCTTCCATCCCGGAAGCATCAGGCCCGGGTTACCATAAATAGTATCAGGTTTGGGAATAGAAGGGTTCCCAAGCACATGATCATTTTCAATGAAAATATATGGAGGAAAGTTGGGGACATCGGTTCCAAAATAGTAATCAAACCCTGCAGTTAAGGGTCCTGAAATAATTTGTTTTGTATGATCTATGACTGACTGGTCAAATTTCCGATCCCATAATTTGGGCAATTCCTCCTGGTTTTTTGTAGCCCATTGCATTCCCAGATGCCATTTTCCAATACAGGCAGTGGAATATCCCTGCTTTTT
>JAOZKQ010000245.1 GCA_029935275.1 Bacteroidales bacterium
TACAGAGGAAAATTAGCTATAGAAAAAGAAGTAGCTGTATAGTCTGAATTTCATTTCAAAACCACATTATCATGAGAATTGGAATTGATATTATGGGAGGGGATTTTGCCCCTGAAGCAACAGTTCTTGGAGCTATTCAGGCACAGAAAAAGCTTGCATCCACCACCGAACTGATATTAATTGGTGATGAAAACAAGATTACTAAAATCCTGGAGCGCGAAAAAGTGGATCCTTCCATATTTACAATATTTCATTCCTCAGAAGTAATTGAAATGGATGACCATCCTGCAAAAGCTTTTGCAAAAAAAACTCATTCCAGTATTTCAATAGGCTTTAACCTGTTAAAATCAGGCCGGATTGATGGCTTTGCCAGTGCGGGAAATACAGGTGCAATGCTTGTAGGTATTCATTATTCAGTAAAAACAATTCCCGGAGTTATTCGTCCGGCCATTGGTACATTTATTCCTAATGAAACTGATGTTCCCACACTGATCCTGGATGTTGGGCTCAACCCTGATACTAAACCGGATGTTCTATATCAATATGGTATAATGGGGTCTGTTTATGTTAAAAGTGTTCTAAAAAAGTCAAATCCCCGGGTTGCCCTTTTGAACATTGGAAAAGAAGAGTCAAAAGGGAATCTTGCAATACGGTCAGCTTATGAGTTAATGAGCGACTCCCCTCATTTTAATTTTGTAGGGAATCAGGAAGCCAACCAGCTATTCAGCAATAAACTTGCTGATGTAATTGTTTGTGATGGTTTTGTAGGGAATATTGTACTAAAAGAAGGTGAAGCTTTCTATAAGTTATTAAGAAAAAGAAATATAAAAGACGAATTTTTCGAAAAATTTAATTTCGAGAATTTCGGTGGAAGTACTATTTTAGGAGCTTCCGGGATAGTAGTGATAGGACATGGCATTTCTTCACCCAAGGCTATCATGAATATGATATTTCATACCAGGGATATGGTCAAGGCTGACCTGGTTAGTGAAATTATTAAAGAAATAAAATAATTACATGACGAAAATAAATGCAGTAATTACCGGTATTCACGGATGGGTACCGGAATATAGACTTACAAATGATGAATTATCTACCATGGTGGATACTTCGGATGAGTGGATTATGCAGCGGATAGGGATCAAAGAACGCCGTATATTAAAAGGTAAAGGTAAAGGTTCTGCTTATATGGGCGCACAGGCTGTAAAAGGCCTGCTTGAAAAAACAAATACATCTCCCGAAGAAATTGATCTGATAATTGGTACGAGTGCTACTCCTGATATGTCTTTCCCTGCAAATGCAAATATCATTGCAGATATGGTAGGTATCAAAAATGGATTTGGTTTTGATATAAATGCAGCTTGCTCAGGATTCTTATTTTCCATGCAAACAGCTGCTCAATATGTTGAAAGTGGCCGCTATAAAAAAGTAATTTTGGTTGCAGCAGATAAGATGTCTGCAATTACTGATTATACTGACCGGACTACCTGTCCCTTGTTTGGTGATGCCGCAGCTGCAGTGCTCATTGAACCAACAAATGAGAATTTAGGGGTTATTGACCATATTTTTGGAGTTGATGGAAGCGGACGGCATCATCTGCACATGAAAGCGGGAGGCTCTCTAAAACCTGCATCACATGAGACGGTTGATGCCAAAGAACATTTCATCTATCAGGAAGGACAGGCTGTATTTAAGTTTGCCGTAACTAAAATGGCTGATGTTTCCGTAGAAATGATGAAAAAACATCAACTTACCAACGATAATCTTGACTGGTTGGTTCCCCATCAGGCAAATATGCGGATAATTGAAGCCACAGCAAGAAGAATGGGCCTTCAAAAAGAAAAGGTAATGATTAATATCCAAAAATATGGCAACACCACAACAGCCACCATTCCTTTGTGTTTATGGGAATGGGAGGATCAATTAAAGAAAGGTGATAATATTATTCTTGCTGCATTTGGAGGAGGTTTTACCTGGGGATCAATGTACATGAAATGGGGATACGACGGAAAGGCTTGAATTCCATAAAAGTATATTATTTGAAAGATTTATTAAAATCCGGTTTATTTTTTGTAACATTGAATTGTTAAGATCCGTATATAAAAGCAAATAATCGTTTATACACTTAGATGAAAACGTTTATTTTGTTTTGTGATTCAAAATTTATCAACAAAAATTAACTGAAAATAAACATATAGTGGATTATGGCAAAAAGTAATGAATTTAATGGAAATGTCATCAACCTGATTGGTGCCGGTACAGAAATTAAAGGAAATATTAAGTCAAATGGTGATATTCGGATTGACGGCTTCCTGAATGGTAATTTAAATACCAAAGGTAAAGTGGTTATTGGAGAAACCGGGCGAATAAAAGGTGAAATATTTTGTACTAACTCTGATATTGAAGGAACCATCGAAGGGAAAGTTAATGTGGGTGAACTACTTACTTTAAAATCTTCAGCTAAAGTAATAGGAGATATTAAAACCGGCCGGCTTGCTATTGAACCCGGTTCCGCATTTACCGGCAGTTGTATTATGACTGAAAATGCTATTCAAAATGAAACAGGAAAAGCATTCAAAACAAGCAAAGGTGCCCCTGAAACCTCCGAAGCAAAAGCCACATCTGTATAATTATGCCCATTTTTCGGGACTGGCTTTTCAAATGGGAATTATCATTTTTGGCGGAGTTTATGGCGGTATAAAACTGGATGAAAAAGTAAAATGGGAAACTCCTGTTTTTACTGTCGTCTTTAGCCTTTTAAGTGTAATTATTGCCTTGTATATTGTTTTAAAAGATTTTATTAAGAAGTGATGCGCAGTTCCGGTTTTATTAGTCCTGTAGCATCTCTTTTATTTCTGTCTGCTTTCTTTTTTATTGCCGGACGACTAACCATCCCCCAGCTACTTCCTGAGCTTAACCTGAATGCGTTTTACCTTACACTCAGTTATTTTTTAATCGTAAATGTTTTGGTTTTGACACTGTTTTTTAAAGGATCATCTAATAATCCTGAAAAAGCAATTGTATATACCCTGCTAACGATCTCCCTTAAGTTTATTTTATACATTTCTTTTATTCTTATTTATTACTTAATCACAAAAAATCTTTCAAAGGGCTATTTAATTATTTTTTTTCTTTTATATTTGACTTTTTCTTTTATTACTTTATTTGCTGTATTGAAGGAGTTAAAATTAAGATCAAAATAATTAATATTCATTTTGAGAAAAATCTTTATACACACAGGATGGGCCCTGGCTTTTCTTCTTTTTTTGACAGGCCCGGTAATGGCTGCCGAAAAATCACATTCAGAGGATAATCAGGAGGAGGAGTTTAATGCGGAAAAATTCATCCTTGGCCATGTTAAAGACTCCCATGAGTGGCATATTGCTACTTACACTTCACACAATGTAGAAAAACACATCACTGTTTATCTTCCGGTTATTTTATACAGTAAGATTTCAGGGCTTCAATTTTTTATGTCATCTAAACTTGCCCACGGACATACTCACAAAGGATTCAGCCTGGAAGAAGAAGGAGAATATGCCGGTAAAATAGTGGAAATTGTTAATGAAGGAGATATCGAAAAAATAACGGTTCCTCTGGATTTTTCTATCACCAAAACAGTATTTGCAATGTTTATTGCCACCATTATTGTGCTTTGGCTTTTTCTGTCACTGGCAAAAAGTTATGCAAAATCAGGTGTTTCAGAACCGAAAGGAATTCAGAGTTTTATTGAACCGGTGGTTTTGTTTGTAAGGGATGATATTGCAAAGCTTATTCTGGGAAAAGACAATTATGAAAAATATTTACCCTATCTGCTTACGGCTTTCTTTTTTATCTGGATTAATAATATTCTTGGATTAATTCCCATATTCCCCTTTGGGGCAAATGTAACCGGGAATATATCTGTAACCCTGGTACTGGCAGTTTTTACATTTCTTATAACACAATTTAGTGGTAAAAAACAATACTGGAAACATATTGTTGCTACTCCAGGCGTACCGGTATGGCTTGCCCCGGTAATGATTCCTGTAGAGATTATCAGTCTTCTTACAAAGCCCTTTGCCCTCATGATTCGTTTGTTTGCAAACATCATTGCCGGACATATGAGTATCCTAACTTTTATTGGATTAATCTTTATTTTTAAGTCAATTTATGTAGCACCGGGATCTTTATTTTTTGTACTATTTATGGATCTGCTTGAAATTTTAGTAGGATTCTTACAAGCTTATATTTTTACCATACTATCTGCCGTGTTCATTGGACAGGCGATAGCAGAAGAACATTAATTTTTTGTTTCACTTA
>JAOZKQ010000027.1 GCA_029935275.1 Bacteroidales bacterium
CATCCTTTGTTGAAGAGGAAGTCCATTTACCATGCTTTGAATCAAAAATATATTGCCAGGAAGCATGCACAATCTCTTGGTAAGAAATATGAAGAAATGATACTGATCGTTGCCAATATGGGTAGGGCAATAACAATTGGAATACATTATTATGGGAAAGTTATTGATGCTACCCAGGGCTTTGATGGTGATGGACCGTTTTCCCCGGTTTCCTCGGGTTCACTACCAATAGGAGACTTGATTCGTTTATGTTACAGTGGAAAATATACTGAGAAACAAATGCTGAAAATGATAAGGGGCGAAGGAGGTTTGTATGGATACCTGGGATCCTCAAGTGGTTATGAGGTAGATAAAAGAGTTCAGAACGGTGATGAGAAAGCTAGATTTTATTTTGATGCTATGGCTTACCAGGTGGCTAAAAGTATTGGTTCTATGTGTATGACATTTCCGGAAAAGGTTGATGCTGTGTTGATTACAGGAGCTATGGCCAATAGTAAATTTCTTGTAGATTCTCTTGTTTCAAGAATTACCAAGATTGGGAATATTCATATTTATCCAGGTGATGATGATCTGGATGCATTAGCATGGAATGGCATGATGATGCTTAAAGGGGAGATGAAACCAAAAGAATACAAATAAATCTATTTTTCCATGGTTTTATGTCAATTATAAAACTTTGGATAAAACAATTGATAAGAATTATTATAGGTTTAGGATGTCATTTTTGACCTTTGATTTGTCCCTGACCGATTTTTATCCCTTCCGGGATTTGAACTGTAATAACTTCTCCCCTGGCACAAATCTGCCCATTAGCTATTAGATTCGTTTCAATAATAACCTTCCTGCCTTTCATTTCTTTTACTGTGGCTCTTAACTCCAGCACAGAATCTATGGGGGTGGGTTTCAGGTAGTCAACTTTTAAAGAAGCAGTTAAAAACCTGATTGGAGGAAGGGAATCCATTCCTCTTTTTTCTTCCTTGTATTTTGCTGCGGCAGCAGTTCCTGTACTGTGGCAATCAATGAGAGATGCAATGAGTCCACCATAGACGAATCCAGGTACGGCGATGTGATAAGCTTTTGGTTTGAAATGACTTACGCTTTCAATCCCATCCCAATAGCTTTTAATCTGATAACCTGATTCATTAAGACGGCCGCATCCATAGCAATGGGCCAGGTCATCTGGATAATAATCCTGAAAAGCTTTTATTCCCATAAAGTTACAATATTATGTTCAAATTTAATATTTCTTGTGTTGATATAATAGATATTTAAGATTTTTAAAGAAATAAAACTGATTTAAATATCTTAATGATGGAAAATTCATAGATTCTTCGGGTTAATTTTTAAATTTGTGCAAGCAATAAGCCCACAATGAAAGAATCAACAATTAAGGCATTACTTCAATTGTTTGCATTAATTGCAAATGTAAGCAATGGAAAAATTAGTTCCAATGCCGAGTCTGTTGTTGTTGATTCACTTACGCGAGCAGTTTCCACCGATAAACTCGATGTTTATCTTGAACTTTTTGAAAAGTACCTGGCAGAAACTCAAAAGGTGAGTCTTACGAAATCATCTGGTTTGGCAGATTTGAAAAAAAAATCAAAGCAGTCAGTAAAAGCCCTGGTTATTTGTGAGAGGAGTAATGAGATTTTGGATCAGCATGAGAAGATCAGAATTATTGCCCGTTTACTTGAGTTTACGAATGAAGATGGTTTGATCTCAGAAAAAGAAGAAGAATTTTTAGAAGTAGTTAAAGATGCTTTCCATATTAGTAATGAGGAATATAGAGATATTTATTTATTGATCCTTAATCCTTGGATAAGGGGTGTAAGAAGGGAAAAGCTCATTTTGATTGATAAAAATGAGGTTAATCAGGTAAGTGGAGTTAAGCATTTGTTCTGGAAGGGATTGAATGGTCAGATTGTAGCCTTATATATTGAGAGTTGTAATATATTTATGGTTAAGTACTTAGGGAGTGATAGGCTTTATAAAAATTCTTTACCTGTTCATACAAATATTGTTGAATTTATTGATTTAGGTTCTTTTATAAAGAGTCCTAAAATCGCTATTATTTATTTTAGTACTTTATCTGCACGTTTTTTTCAGGATGTGATTAGGGTAAAACTTGAATATATTGTTAGCGATGTAGAATTCAAATTTCATAATAGCGAAAATGGAGTACAGTCATTTAGTTTCCAGACTAATGCAGGAGAGTTAATTGGTATTATGGGAGGTAGTGGCGTTGGTAAATCAACCTTGCTAAATGTGATGAACGGTACACTTCTACCGCAAAAGGGTAATATTTTTATAAATGGATATGATCTTCATAAAAATAATGACTCTTTAGAAGGGATAATTGGGTATGTGCCACAGGATGATTTGCTTATGGATGATCTGACTGTATTTCAGAACATGTATTATAATGCAAAACTATGTTTTAGTGAGTATTCTGAGTTTATGCTTATTAGGGTGATTATCCGACTTCTTAAGGATCTTGACCTCTACGAAATAAGATATCTTAAAGTTGGAAACCCACTTGATAAATTTATTAGTGGAGGACAAAGAAAAAGACTAAATATTGGACTGGAACTTTTAAGGGAGCCATTAATCTTATTTGTAGATGAACCTACTTCAGGTTTGTCCTCAATGGATGCTGAAATGGTAATGCTACTATTAAAACGCCAGACAATAAGAGGTAAAATTGTTGTTATAAATATCCATCAACCTTCTTCTGATATTTATAAGCTTTTTAACAAAGTGCTTGTAATGGATAAGGGAGGTTTTTTTGTTTATCAGGGAGATCCATTAGATGCTTTGGTTTATTTCAAGACCGTAAATGAACTAATAAATGCTGATGTGGCCCAATGTCCGACCTGTGGGAATGTGAATCCTGAACAGGTTTTGGAAATTGTTGAGACCAAATATGTTAATAAATATGGAAGGCGGACAGATAATCGGCGTTTTTCACCTAAAATATGGTACGATAAATACAAAAATAAGCTTGAAAAGAAGGTAAATCCCAGGCCTCAAAAATTGAAATTACCTGAACTTAATTTTAAGGTACCCTCATTATGGCAGCAGTTTAAAATATTTGTTTCCAGGGATGTTATGTCCAAGCTGGTAAATAAGCAATACTTATTGATCACTTTTTTCGAAGCCCCCCTGCTGGCCTTAATTATAGGCTACTTTACGAAATATTTTAGTGGTTCTGCCGATGAGCCTTTAAAGTATGTGTTTTATGGAAATGACAATCTGGTTTCCTATATTTTCATGTCTGTAATTGTTGCTTTATTTCTTGGGATGACCTTAAGTGCTGAGGAGATAATTAAAGATGGACGTATTTTGAAAAGGGAAGCTTTTCTTCATTTAAGCCGGTTTAGTTATATTAATTCCAAGGTATTTATTGTACTGGGTATTTCTGCTATTCAAATGGCCACTTTTGTTCTGATAGGCAATTTTATGATTGAACTGAAGGGAATGTTACTGGGATATTGGCTGGTTTTATTCTCTGTATCTGCTATTGCTAATATGATTGGTTTGATTGTTTCCGCCTCATTAAAATCGGTTGCAAGTATTTATATTGTTATCCCACTTATTCTGGTTCCCCAGATTCTTTTTAGTGGTACAGTTGTTCCTTTTGATAAGTTAAGAACCATTAAAAAGCATTCTAAATATGTTCCGGTAACCGGTGATCTTATGACTTCCCGATGGGCTTTTGAAGCAGTCGCAGTTAATCAGTTCAAAAAGAACCAGTTTGAAAAGAATTTCTTTGATGTGGACATGAAAATTAGTCAGACCTTATATAAGACTTCATTTTTATTTCCCAAACTGGAGAGTTACCTGACCGAATCTTTGAGATCAATTGAAGCTGGTACAGATTCATTGGAAGTAGTTGATCGTTTGGCAGTTGTTCGTAATTCGATTAAAGATCTTAATAAAGAGTCCGGTAATCATTCAGGCTTACCATTTGAACTTTTCCTACGATCTGGATTATTCAATACTTATATAAGTCAGCAAGTGATGCAATACCTGGATTCTTTGAAGCAGGTTTATCAGTATCAGAATAATATGGCTGGTAGAGAAAAGGATCAAACCTATTTGGCTCTTGAGAAACAACTTGGCGGGAAGGATGCCCTAATGGATTTTCAAAATCAGTATGTGAATCGGAGCATAACAAATCTTGTTTTAAACAGAAGCCAGTTACATAAAATCTTGGAGTATGATAATCAGCTGATTCAGCGGATGGATCCTATTTTTGAAATTCCTGATTCTAAAATTGGGAGGGCACATATGTATGCTCCTGTAAAAGTGCTGGGATATTTCCAGATTGATACATTCTGGTTTAATTTGATGGTTATTTGGTTAACTATCCTTTTTGCTTATTTGCTACTGTACTATGATGTAATGCGAAAAATGATGTTACTGATAGATTCATTTCTCATTAGATATAATGATAAGAAAAGACTTAGAATTCAATTTAGAAAAAAATAATCTGCTTTTCAAATAATACTCAAAACTCTACAGCCTGGCTGTTTCCAGTTCTTAAAAAGTATATGTGAGGGGTATTTGAAAATGAAAATTCTTTTTCCTGTCTGCTCCAATCTCAACATACATGAAGCCACTATAGAACCTAAGGCCTAAAGAAAACTTTGGGGAAATATAGTATTCTGCTCCCAGGTAAAAACCTACATCTACTCTGTTGTATGTATCAGTAACATTCTCAGATTCCTCATTTCCTGCGTAAACATTTATTTGTGTGGCTTTTAAAAGAAACCCTACTCCCGGGCCGATATAGCCGGAAAAGCGACTGCTAAAAGTGTATTCAAGAAGAAAGGGAATATCAATGTAATTATTAAAATATTTAACTTTTGTTTGAGATTGAACATCACCATCTTTATATACCATGCCCTGCTGTGAATAAATGAACTCTGGCCGTAGCTTCCATTTGTTCTTCAATTCAATTTCAGCCATTAGCCCTACATGGAACCCTACTCTGAAGTTACCATTAAATAAATCACTTTGAAATGTTGAAAAGTTTGGCCCGGCTACTACACCAAATTTTACATTAGGACTAGTCTGTTTTACATCTTGTGCAGTAGTATTCATAAGAAATCCTGTCATAAGACATAATATGGAGAAAAGATATATTTTTTTAAAATTCATAGCATTGAATTAATTATATACTTGAAAATTGAAGAATATAGCTTGCAAATATAGAAAAAGCTTATATACATAATTACAATATTATTTATATATTTTCAAATATAATGTTTTGTGAAAAACGGCATTATGGTGAAAATACCAATTATCCGGCTTACTTCATTTCATTGTTTTAAATTTATTATGGTTTTATGGCAAAGCTAATTCAATATAGTGGATGAATTAATTGATATTTTATTTTCGTTTTTTATAAGGTATCCGGTAAACCAGATAATAGCTCATGCCCAATGAAAAGTTCTTATCACCTTTACCAAAACCAGGAGTAAGATAAGGAGTCATAATAGGATCTTCATTCCTGGATAAACGGATCTTTGTTCTGATTTTCCAGCCAATCAACCAGTTTTTAAAAATTTCTACCCGAATTCCGGCATTTAGTTCAATCCAATGAGAGAAGAGATTATTTATGGGTAAACTCCCGGAACCTTCCCCCCAGTAATTGTCTTTGATTTGAATATGATCAGCTTTATGCCAGTAAGGTGAGAACCCGTAAAGCAGGCCAATATTTATTGCACTCAGTTCATTTGGTTCTCTTTTCAAAACATTAAAAAGCCCACCCAGCCTGTAATAGCTTCCTTTTAGCTCATAATCATAGGTCTCTTCGCTTATATTAGATGTTAACCAGCCTCCTTCAGCAATTAATGAAAAATTAGTTCCTGCTTCCATGCTTACCTGAAACTCCATATTTAGGTTAACAGGCTCCCAGATAGATACAAGAAACCGACTAAGATCTATCCCGAATGAAAGCCCACCTACCCTTTTGGTAGAATCAGCCTGCCCTGTGCTGGTAAAAGACACACATAGCAGGATATTAATGAACAAAAACCTGAAGATGTTCTGTTTTATTTGCATCCAGTAAATGATCAATTAAAAATAATGAATCAATGAAATTTTTTGTAAAATTAATTTCTTTTATGTCAAAAAACATAGCAAATCCGCATGCTTGTGAAACGAGTTCCAAGTGTCTATTGTAATAAAAAGTTAAGGTGTCAACTTTGGAAAACGCATGCAATACAATTTTAGTGGTATCAGAAAATGGCGATAATCTGTAATTTAATCGATTGGTGTCAATATCATTATAGAGTAAGCTGTCTTCTCTTCCTATTCCGTATAAAGTGATGTCTTGTAATATGGTATCTCTGAGGCTCAGGGAAAGGCTATTATAAAACCCTGTTTCTACGGGAAATTTTGTGTGTTTGTCGCAGGACTTATTTAAATTACAAGCATGAATCCCCAAAATTAGAAATGCAGATACCAGTAATGATATCCTTGAGCGCAACTTGAATTTTTGAATTACCTGGCTAAACAAATGGTAAATGATATGATTGATTTGTAATAAAGAATAAGTTGAAGGTGCAAAATTAGAAAAAGCTATAAACTAATGTAGTAGTTTATTAAATAAATTAGGTCTTCCTCTTTTTTGTATGAAATTTTGTTGCTCTTTATAAATTTTGAAATTTCAGAACTTTTATCTGATAATTCATTTATGAGAACCTTCTTGCTGGTAATTCTTACTGGAGTGTTACTTTCGTTCAACAGGTAGTATAAATCTTTTCTATTCAGAAATTTTGCCGGCTTGGCATCAACATAGGGCTTTGGATCTTCAGCACTCTGTAGTATAGAGCCTTTTTTCAAAATTAACTGGATTTTGCCTGAAACCAACACAACATAATAGGAGCCCTTATCAGGTTGTTCGATATCTTTTTGGATAAAAAGCATAAGAGTTGTATCAATTTTGACATAATCAATATAAGCTGGGTTCGCTATCCAAAAATTTCCTTGCTTAACTTTAAATTCAACCTGGTCAGCATACTTATCGTACCTGAATTCACCCTTAAACAATTTCCCGTCTTTTAACAGAACTTCACCTTTCCTAAAGTCATCAAATAAATAAGGAGAGCCTTCTATGCTGATATAATTGTTTTGGACTTTATTATCACTCATGTCCCGGTTGAAAAGTGTAGTAATATCCCTGAGATCATTTAACTCGGTTTGCCAGATCTGTCCATTTAATATTGATGGAAGTAAGAGTAGAACTAAAAGTGAGTATGAAAAAAAAATTCTCATTACTTTATTTGTTTTTTATTTAAGGGAAATACCGCAAATAGTATGCCATTAAAAATTATTGAGTTTTAATTGAGATCTGTACTATTCCTTGGATTTTTTCTTATTTTTCTGTTTTTTACTTTGTTTTTTTGTCTTTGAAACATAATCCATCATATAAAACATTTCACTGGCAACCTGTCGGCAAATTTCATCATTTTTCAATATATTCCCGGTTGAGTTATCATAGATATGAATATCTTCGTAGGGTAATGTAAATATAATCTCGGAACCGGCTGGTGTTAATTTCATTTCAACCAGATCTTTACTGCAAAGTACAGCTGCATAATTTTCATTAGGATTTTGCCAAAAATCATATTTTTTTGAAAAAATAAATATATCAGGATAGCGTTGGCCTAAGCTTAATAAATAAACCGGATTTTTTGAATAACCTTCAGCTGCTGTTACTGATAAACCTGTTTTTCGTAGTGCCTCTAAGATTCTATAGTTTATGGCTGTTTCAGTATATCCACCGGAGTAAGTCCGGATATTATCCAGACTATAATAATAGGTGGCTGTTTGTGCCCATACCTGAGCAAATTGGCTCCTTCTTGAGTTTTGGGTACAGATAAATAAAAGCTGGGCAGATTTGTTGTCTGAAATGGATTGGAAGATATAATCTCCAATTTCTTCTAAAATTTGTTTCCTTTCTCCTGGTATCTTATTAAAGTCTTTTGGCAGATCAGCACAATATTCTTTTAATTTTGAATAAAACCGTTGACCGTTTACCGGGGATGATGGTAATAAAAGGATCCCAATTGTAAAAAGAACGATATAATGTTTGAATCTAAACCTCTTCATTTTACATGTATTTTTTATCAAAGTAAAAGTACAATTTTTTTTGGTAATGTTCTTTCTGAAATATAATTATTGAATTATTGTGTCATATTTTAATGTTATAAAGTACTGAATAGTATAATGATATTTGTGGAGGTGAAGTGATTGAAGGCTTCTGGAAAGTTAAGGGAGGTATGCAATACATTTTAATCGCTAAACATATTATCTGAATTCAACTATTGGATTAATTTATATATGTATTATCTTTAATGTTTAATAAATAGAAAAAAAAGCTTGTGCCAATAATTTCAAATACAGAAATACAGAAATTTTAATTTTAAAATGTGATAAATTATGGAAGAAATGTTTTATCCCTCTGATGAAGTTGTAAAGAGGGCAAATATCAAAGATTATGACTCGGTTTTTAAGAGGTCCATTGAGGACAGAGAAGGTTTTTGGGCTGAAGAAGCGGAGAAGTTGCAATGGTATAAAAAATGGGATGCAGTTCTAGATGAAAGTAACAAGCCTTTCTATAAGTGGTTTGTTGGAGGTAAAACAAATATCATTTTAAATGCGATCGACCGACATCTTGAAACTACTACGAGAAATAAAATGGCACTTATCTGGGAGGGTGAACCCGGAGATGTAAAGACTTATTCTTATCATGCTTTAAACAGGGATGTTTCCAAGTTTGCGAATGTTTTGCTCTCTATGGGTGTAAAGAAGGGGGAAATCGTAACTATTTATATGCCACAAATACCTGAACTTATCATTTCAATGCTTGCATGTGCTAAAATTGGGGCGGTTCATAGCGTAGTTTATGGTGGTTTTAGTTACGAGGCTTTGGCTGAGAGAATTGCAGATGCGAATAGCCGGGTTCTGGTTACCGCAGATGGTGGTTATCGCAGGGGCAAACCTACTGCACTCAAGTGTATTGCGAATGAGGCAATGAGAAGATCACCAACTATTGATGTATGTATTACAGTGAAAAGAACAGGTAAAGATTGTTTTATGGAGAATGATCGTGATTTTTACTGGCATGATCTTATGGGAATGCCAATAGCCAGTCCAAAGGCTGATACGGCAGAACTGGATGCAGAGGATCCTTTATTTATTCTCTATACATCCGGAACAACAGGTAAACCAAAAGGATTGGTGCATACTCATGGTGGGTATCAGGTTTATACTTCTACAACTTTTAATTATGTATTTGATATTAAACCGGAGGACCGGTGGTGGTGTGCTGCTGATCCTGGATGGATTACCGGCCATAGTTATATTGTTTATGGTCCGCTTATTAATGGAGCTACTATTATGCTATATGAAGGGGCTCCGAATCACCCATATCCAAACAGGTGGTGGTCTATGATTGAAAAATATGGTATTAATATTTTATACACTTCCCCAACAGCAATCAGGGGACTTATGAGGTTTGGTGCATCCTGGGTGGACAAGCATGATATAAGTACATTACGTTTATTGGGTTCTGTTGGGGAACCAATTAACCCTGAAGCCTGGAAATGGTATTATGAGGTTGTTGGCAAGGAAAAGTGTCCTATTATGGATACCTGGTGGCAGACAGAAACGGGTGGTTTTATGATCACACCCATCCCAACAATGCCATTGAAACCGGGATCTGCGGCTAAACCATTTTTCGGGAATGAGATTTCTGTTGTAGATGATAGTGGGGTAGATGTTAAGGATGGAGAGGAAGGTACATTGGTAATCAAGGCCCCCTGGCCAGGTATGGCACGCACAATCCTAAATGATCCTGATCGATTCATAGAAAAATACTGGAAACAATATGAAAAACAGGGTTGGTATTTGGCAGGAGACTCTGCACGTAAGGATAAAGATGGATATTTTTGGATTATTGGCCGGATTGATGATGTGCTTAAGGTAAGTGGTTATCGGCTTGGCTCAGCAGAAATTGAAAGTGCACTGGTTAGTCACCAGTCAGTTACTGAGGCTGCCGCTATTGGGCTACCTGATCAGTTGAGAGGAAACTCAATCCATGCATATGTGATACTTAAAGAAGGCTATTCTTCAAATAAGGAGTTAGCTGAGGAATTGAAGGATCATGTAGCCAAAGAGATTGGTCCAATTGCTAAACCTGCTGAAATCATTTTTAGCGATGGCTTACCAAAAACACGTAGTGGCAAAATAATGAGAAGAGTGCTGAAAGCCAGGGCCCTTGGCCAGGACGAGGGAGATCTTTCAACCCTGGAAGATTAATTATGCTTGTTAATGGAAAAGTTAACAAGCAGGTTTGCACTTAGGGTTTGTGGAGATGGATAACAGGAAATGTAAACTTTTGAAAAGCAAAGGAATACGATACAGCCTGGTTGTTTAAATAAAAAATTAATGCTATGAAAACACAAATAAGAATATTTAATGTTTTGCTATTATTATTACTGAGTTTGTCTCTTTTTAATTGCAATAAGGATACTGAAACTCAGTTTGTTATTCAAGTGGATAGTATCCGGGTGGCTGATACAGTTGTAGTAGATGCAAATCTGAGAATCGATTTTTTTGGTACAATAGGGCCAAATGGATGTTATTCATTTTCTCATGATGAGACAGATTTTGTTCAAACTACTATTTCAATTAAGCTGTGGGGTAAAAATTCCGGAGAAAGTGATTGCCCTGATGTTGTGGTTAAACTGGATGGCTTGTATATGGATGTAAATTTTAATTCTTCCGGTACCTATACTATTCAGATTGTCCAGCCTGATAATACTAAATTGTTGAAAACGGTAATTGTTACAGATCCTGTTTAAGAGCAAAAATGCCTGATATAATTACCATTAAGTTAGCCTATACCCGGGTTTATTTGATAAAGGAGAATGCTAAGTATTTAGTTGTAGATACAGGGCTTAAAGGTTATTCAGGCTTGTTGGAAAAAGGTTTGCAAGAGAATGGAGTGGGTCCTGCAGATATTTCTTTGATTGTTATTACACATGTTCATTATGATCATGTTGGTAACCTTGCCTGGTTAAAAGAGTATTGCCAGGCTCCTGTTTTGGTGAGTAGTGTTGAAGCAGGCATGCTGGAGGAAGCTAAGTCTTTTACCCCCTCTGGAACGAAATTATTAACCAGGATTATTTCAGGAATTGGGAAGATTTATAACCCTTATGCAAGTTATGAACCGGTAAAGCCGGATTTGATATTTTCAGATTTTATTTCTTTAATTGAATATGGTTTTTCAGCTGTTATAATACCAACTCCGGGACATACAGCCGGGTCTATAAGTGTGATTTTTGGCTCTGGTGAGGCTTTTGTCGGTGATACCTGCTTCCGGTTTTATAATGGAAAAAGTGTATTTCCGGTTTTTGCAAATGACGTACACACTTTGTTGAAAACCTGGCAGACTTTGCTGGATTCAGAAGCATTGGTTTTTTACCCGGGACACGGACGTCCGTTTAAAAGAGATGCCCTGCAGGAATCTTATAGGGAAATAAATCAAAAGCATTCATTTAAAAGCTGATACAGTTTAAGTTTGGCATGCTATTTGACTAATTGTTTTAAAAATAATCTTAAATACGAAATTTATATAGTTTAATCAGTTTATAAAATTATGAGTTATGAGAAAATTATTATTTGTACTGCTTGTTGCTTTACTATCATTTCCGGTAATGGCACAAAAAATGACAAAAGAGGAGAAGAAAGCAGCCAAAGCTGAAAAGAAAGAACTTCAGGAAAAGGCAGATGCTGAACGAGCTATTGTTATTAAGAACAGTATTGATGCAAAACAGTTTGTGCTTGAAGCTTTGTTTTTATCTGACAAGAGAGGGGAAAGAGTGGTAGTTGACCCGATTTTTAATTTTATTGGCCTTGATGGGGATAAAGCTGCCTTTCAGTTTTCAAATGGTACCACTGTTGGTTACAACGGAGTAGGTGGTGTAACAGTAGAAGGTAATGTCACTAATTATGAGGTTTCTGTTAATAAAAAGGGAGTCTATTCAATAGATTTTCGTATTTCTGCTTCTTTTGGAAGTATTTTTGTTTCCATGAATGTGTTTCCTACCGGTCAGACTGAAGCTACTATTAGTGGAAGTGATTCTTCAAAATTAAAGTATTCCGGAAATTTACTTCCCTTGGCTGAATCCAGGATATTTAAGGGGTCCTCTATATTATGATTAGCATTCTTTGATAATTCATCTCCTTCATTTCTTTAAATGAGAGAGGTTTTTTTTATTGCTGGCCATGAGATATACTAACCTGAATTCCCTACAACGAACTCAGCCCCAGGTGACCGGGTCTTTTTTTATTTTAGTAAATTTGTAACTTAATTTGATTTATGAATCTAGTATTAATAATTTTGTCATATTAAAAATTAGGAAATCGGGTTTTAACTATGAATCGCAATAAGCTGGAAAAAATAAGTCTGATTCAATCATTGATTGCTCTGTCAAAGTCTGATAATAAATATGATGAAATTGAGAGAAAATTTATTTCAAAAATTGCAGAGATGGTTGGTATCAGTTTGGATCAACTGAGGAAGATTGAAACATCTGAGAATATTTTTGCCCCGCCAAAGTCTGAATTTGCGAGGATTTTACAATTTCAACGACTCATATTGATAATGTGTATTGATGGAGAAATGAGCAATAGTGAAAAACATTACATCCGGGATGTAGGTATCCGGATGGGTTTGAATCCTCAGGCCATTGAGGAAGTACTTTTAGAGGTGAAAAATTATCCTGAAAGGGCAATTCCATCAAATGTGATTATAAATATATTTACCAAATTTCATAACTAATTTCAGGGACGAATAGTTATAGAAAAACACTAAGGATTTTACCCATTAAATAATGATGACTAAAATAAGTGAAATGAAAAGTTTGAATAAGCAAACAGACAGGTACATACAGTTATTTCAATTGGCTATAATTGGGATTTTTATATTGTTTATTGCCGGTTGCCAGAAGGATACTGAGACTGAAGAACCGGAAGGGGATAAGAGAGGGGACCTAATTGAGGCCACTTATATAATGAGCTATTCCACAAGCTATATCCAATCTATAATTAATGCAGTTGATGTTGATATGAATGCAGAAGTTAAGTATGGTGTAGATGTGTATAAATTACTTTATTACACCCCCGGGCCGGATGGATCATTAATTGAGGCCTCTGGTGCAATAATGATTCCAAAAGACGCAATTGATCTTCCTGCTATGGCTTATTTTCATGGTACGGAAACAAAAAGAATTCAGGTAGCATCCTATAATCC
>JAOZKQ010000246.1 GCA_029935275.1 Bacteroidales bacterium
TTTTGAATTTACGTAATACAACCACCATACTCTTTTTAAATCGTAAATATACAGGGTTCCTCCAGGATTTAACATGAAATATAAGTTTTCAATACCCAATTTAGCATTATCCCAGTGGTGCATGGTAAAAGTAGAATAAATGAGATTGAATTTCCCCAGTTCAGTTAGAGATTCCGGCTTACAGGCATCTCCAATAGCGTAATTCAGTCTGGCTTTTAAGTTTTCCTTTCTGTCAGAAAGTGCAAAATCAACCATTTCCCTGGAAATATCAACCCCGGTAATTTGAATCTCAGGATATAGTTCTGCAACAGATTGTGTTAATAAACCCGGACCGGATCCAATATCCAGGTAACTGCCCGTAATATCCAGTTTCTTTAATGTAGAAAAGAACCTGCCGTATCTTATTTTCGAAGACTTTTTTGAATATTCAATATAAGACTGGGTTTGCTCATTGCTTTCGAAAGATGCAAGGCTAAGATTTTCTGCAATTCTTTTCATATGAATAATTTTTTATTCGATTTCAACATCAAAAGGCTCTGTATTCCATCCGCTAATTTGAATTTTAAGCTCACCGGGGTCAGATAATGCACTAAGATCAATCCATACTATCCTCTCTTTTCCCGGTGGTATAGACACATAATTATCTGAATAAAACACGGGTAAAACCCTTCTATTTGTCTTTTTATCTACCACTGAAATACGATTAAAAAAAGAAACAGGGTTTTGAAGATAAGGGTTTTTTAGTTGTAATTTTAGTTTGTGATTATTTAATTTCTCAGCAGATGCGTCAATTTTCACACTTTTAATTTGCTGAAGGCCTGAATATTTCCCTGTTTTATCAGATAGCCAATAAAAATTCTCACTCAATACATTTTTGTCCTTATCAATTAATCTCATCAATAGAAAAACACCCTTTTCAGCTTTTAAAGGGGCTAATTTTTTGCCGATTGCGCCGAACCGTTTAGAAGTGGTTGGATTAACTGTAATAAGTTCCTGATAGATCAGCGATTCTTTCCCTGCCATATCGTAACAGGAAACTTCAATCATCAGGTCATTTTTTGCTTCAAAAGAATTATTAGCAATCATTACCTGTTCCTTTACAGGATCGAAAAAAATATGAAGGGCTTCACTGCCATGATTTAAACCATAAAGTCCGGCATTTTGATCCAGAAAATAGTCATACATCTGACCGCGCATTGCTGTCCATGGATTTTGTGTTTTCCAGATAATCACCCCTGTGTACCATTCCCACATGTGTGAAGAAAATCCTTCCATAAGTCCCCTGTACTGGTTATAGTTCACCAGCTGGGCTTTAAAGGCAAAGTCCGAAACATCCTCAGGTTTGCCATATTTATTAATGAAATCACCATATGGTATGTATTTATGATATCGCCAAAGAGGATGAATGCAACTCCACCGGTTTTTTGGTTCATTACTTTCAGGTTCATATTTGCCGGGTATAACCATAGCATCTTCTGGTAAAAAGCGAAGAAGGCCTTCATAATCCTGTAAGCCTACTGACCCGACTTCAGAATTAAAAGGGAAAGTTTTATGCTCAAAAAACCTGTTTATTGGCTGAATGCTATAGGGGCCGTCACCGTTTCCTCCAATAAAATTATAAGACATACTATCGGAGGTGGAGTTTTCTACAAACCAGCGGGTTCCATCTAATAAATCGAGGGTATCTTTTAGCTGGCTAAAAATATCTTCCGGGGGGCTCATTTCGTTACCTCCACACCAAAAAGCCAGGGAAGGATGGTTTCTGATCATCTTTATCTGGTCAGATGCCGATTCTAAAAACAAGTAGTGATCATCAGGATACTGACGACGTGTCCATTGGTCCTCTTTTTTCCGGGGGTCATTCCACCTTCCGTTTCCATCACCTGAAATCCAAAAATCCTGCATTACCAATAGTCCGTATTTATCACAGGCTTCATAAAATTCCGGACGTTCTGTTATTGCCCCTCCCCAGATTCTGATACAGTTTAGGTTCATATCTTTATGCATCCTGATTTCAGCATCATATCGCTCCTGTGAAAAACGTAGCATAGCATCAGAAATAATCCAGTTTCCTCCCTTAATAAACACCTTCTGTCCATTCACATAGATTTGTCTACTTCCGGTATATGGATTCCAGCTGGTTTTAATATCTCTTATTCCAAATTTTAATTCTTCGCTATCTGAAACATTTTCTCCAATCTTGAAATTAAAAGAAAGATCATATAAAAACTGTTGGCCATAAGCATTGGGCCACCATAGTTTTGGATTATCTATAATTAGCACTGGCATGCTAACTTTTTTTTCTTCAAAAGGTAGTAACTTCACAGGCCTGCTTAATTTATGTTCTCCAACCACCAGGTTCAGGATACCTTCTATACTTTCGTCACTTGAATTTTGCAGCTCCATTGAAGTTTCAACTGAACATGCTTCCTGTGATTTTCCGGGAAATCGTTTTCCGGGCACTTTGCTTACAATATGTGGATTCTTAATATTTACCGGACCGGTTCTCTCCAATTCAACTTTATCCCAAATTCCGGTATTTCTATCCCTCACAGGCTGTATCCAATCCCAGCCTGCTACAAATTGATGCATAACATTCTTAGCAATCATTCCATCACCAGCCTGGCCACCATTCGGGTTCCCCACAGGGTTTGGTGGCAAAACAAGTACTGCCAATTTGTTTTTTCCAGATTTCACCAGCTCAGTAATCCGGTAAGATTGACGAAGGAACATACCATAATGGGTACTTATATTGACTTTTTGACCGTTGAGATAAATTTCGCAAGCATAATTAACCCCTCTAAAATGAAGCCAGACTTGTTCACCTCTTTTCAATTTGCTGATATTGAATTCATTAAAAAACCAGAATGTATAATAATCCCTGCCTGTTTCGTAAATGTCTTTTATTTTATCATTGTTGAAACCATAAAACGGATCAGGTACTCTTCCATTTTCAAGTAAACTTGTCAATATTGTTCCCGGAACGACTGCAGGCATCCAGGTAGTTCTATTTAGTATTCCTTTTGATGTTAAATGTTCCCCCGATTCTTTAACTTCGTTAATATTTTTAAAAAACCATCCGCTATCCAGGCTTGTCCTTTGTTGAGCATGCAGGGGATTTAATCCCCAAAAGGAAGTAATCAATACAAAAAAAGTGATTTGTAAGAATGCAAATTTCTTACCAGCTGGATAATACCTGAATTTCATTTTTTCCTGAAGTTTGAAGAAAATCATATTCGCCACATTCTTTAAAAACCAAAACTTAGTTGATTTTTGCTTAAAGCTAATATGTTTTTTTCACTTTTGTATTAATTTGCATCAAAGATTTGGAATATAATTGAACTTACTCTGGTCTATTATGTATATATTTAACTAAATATTTTTAATATGAAAACAATGAACAAATTTACTATTACTATTTTCATGGCAATTCTGGTAACAACATCTTACTCCCAACAACGTCAGGGCATGAGTCCTAAGGAAAGAGCAGAAGCAGAAACTAAATGGATGACAAAAGAGCTTAAGCTTGATAAGAAAATGGTTGAAAAAGTTGAAAAAATTAACCTGAAATATGCAAAAGAGCTACAGGTAAAAATGCAGGAGGTAAGACAAACCGGGGATCGTTCACTTGTGCGTGAAGCAATGATGGAGTTAAACAAAGAGAAGAATAAGGAACTGGAGCCTGTTTTAGGAGAAGAAAAATATGAACTTTACCTGAAAAAAATGGACGAAAGAATAGAACAAAGAAGGCAAAACCGGGGTGGCGGAGGACAAGGAGGTGGTAACAGGTAGCTTGTTACAAAGCGATTCTATCGATTAAACCACTCTCCCTGGACATTTTCCCTAACGATTGAGAAACCATTAAATGGGCTTTATAATATTATAAAATATGAGAACCCTTTTCTTGCTATTATTCATATTCCTTTCACCTCTAATTTACTCACAAAAGGGAAATCATCAAATTGCAAAGGGTATAATTGGGTATCAGGATTTATTCAATAAAAAAACACGAAAAGGAGTATCTTGTTTTCGCATCCCGGCCCTTGTAACTGCAACAAACGGCGACCTTATAGCTGCAATTGATGAACGGGTGCCATCATGTGGTGACTTGAAATGGAGTAAAGACATAAATATAGTTATGCGGCGAAGCATGGATAATGGGAAAACCTGGTCTGAAATTGAGACAATTATAGATTTTCCTATTGGAAGATCTGCTTCTGATCCGTCAATGATCGTAGATGAAGTAAGCGGTGATGTTTTCCTGTTTTATAACTTTATGGATCTGGATAAAG
>JAOZKQ010000695.1 GCA_029935275.1 Bacteroidales bacterium
GCATTTATTAAAGGTAAATATACGGCTCAGTTTGAAAAAGACTTTGCTGAAGCATTAAATGCAAACTATTGTATTGGTGTGGGTAATGGTACAGATGCAATTGCTCTGTCGCTAAAAGCTATTGGAATTAATAATGGAGATGAAGTTATAACAGCTGCAAACTCTTTTATTGCTTCTTCAGAATCTATTACTAATGCAGGGGGAAAAGTTGAATTTGCCGATTGCAATAAAAATACATACACCATTGATCCAATTAAAATCGAAGAGAAGATCAATCCCAGGACCAGGGCAATTGTAGTAGTTCACCTTTACGGGCAGCCAGCAGATATGGATGCAATAAATAAACTGGCAATAAAATATAATTTAGCGGTAATAGAAGATTCCGCACAGGCTCATTTTGCTGAATATAATACAGAATCAGATGGATGGAGAAAAATCGGGACATTAGGAGATGCTTCAACTTTTAGTTTCTTTCCGGGTAAGAACCTTGGGGCTTATGGTGATGGAGGTGCAATAATTACAAATAATAAGGAGATTGAAAAAATGGCCAGGATGCTGGCTAATCATGGCAGGATTTCAAAATATGACCATGAGTTTGAAGGAATGAATAGCAGGCTGGATGGTTTGCAGGCTGCTATCCTTAGTGTAAAACTAAAATACCTTGGTTCCTGGACGGAAAAAAGGCGAAATGTAGCTGCATATTATTCAGAAATGTTAAAAGAAATTCCGGAAATAACCATTCCTTATGTAAATAAAAAAACAAAACCTGCCTGGCATTTATATGTTATCCGGACAAAAAACAGGGATGGACTTTCACAATTCCTGAACAAAAACGGTATTGCCACGGGCATCCATTACCCGATAGCCCTTCCCAACCTTAAAGCATATAAATATTTAGGATATAAACCAGCCGATTATCCGGTTGCCAGCAATCTTCAGGATAACATACTCAGTTTACCCGTTTTTCCAGAGCTCAGCAGAGAACAACAGGATTTTATTATTTCAAAAATTATAGAATTCTATAAAAAAAATTAACTTTGAAAAAAATATGGAACAGATAGTGGATATATTAGAAATTAAAGATAAATTAAATAAGTACGTACAAGACACCGCATTTACTGACCTTGACAAGATAGAGGATAACACTCTTCTTTTTGAAGAGGGAATCCTTGACTC
>JAOZKQ010000247.1:0-1070 GCA_029935275.1 Bacteroidales bacterium
GAAAGCTCTTCATTTATGTTTTTATAAGCTAAATATGTAAACATAACCTTTATCATTCCTTCGTTCACATTGAATATGTATTTTTACAGATTTCACAAAAAATGAGTTGCTTTTGAATTTGGTTTCAATAGTTTGGGCCCATTAAATGTCAAGATGATGATTATTGAACAACCGGATAACTCCACCCAGGTCATATATTAAATGATAGTTGCTATCAGAGCCAACCTTTGAGGTGAAAATTCTACCGATATAATATATTTTCATTATTAGATGATTTAAGATTGACTATTTGCTAAAATTTGTACTTTTGCCTATGGCTACTTATTATTTTGGAAGAACCATAAAGATATACGATTGGGTTGGCCTTAGCTAGATGACTCTCTATTTAACTTTTTCTAAGTTAAATTTGTAACTTGAACAAGAATATGAATTATGAAGAAAAGATATGGAGGGATTTTAGGAAGGGCGATAGCGATGCACTTTCTCATATCTATCATCAACATATTCAGCTTTTATTCCGGTACGGGAAGAGATTTTCAAAAGATAATGAATTAATTAAAGATACCATCCAGGATTTATTTTTTGATTTACTCAGAACCCGGGAAAATCTTGGGAATACCGATAATATAAAATTTTATCTGATTGCCTCTTTCAGAAGGAAAATGGCAAAAAATCTTAAAAAGCAACTCTTGTATATTGACAGTGAGGTAGATAGCTTAATGACAACTGAAACTATGTATTCTGCTGAACAGGAATTAATCAAAAATGAAGAGTTAACTAGCCGTGAAAGGATGGTTCAAAAAGGATTAACAAAACTAAGTCCTAAGCAACGTGAAATACTTTTTTACCGGTTTAATTGTGATTTTGACTATGAACAGATTTGTGAAATCATGTCTCTGAAATACGATTCAGCCAGAAAACTGAATTTTAGGGCATTAAAAATTTTAAAGCAATATTTATCTTATACCTGAATTATTTAGCAATTATAAGGTTTGATAAAAAAGTATTTTCTAAATGAATAATCCATTTTTATGTCCACAAAATTCGACGAACCCTCTTTCTCATATAAA
>JAOZKQ010000247.1:1170-4285 GCA_029935275.1 Bacteroidales bacterium
AATTCCGAGGATGCTTTCCTTGAATGAATATAAAAATCAGGGGTTTTAATTATGAAAAATTGTGAGTGGTTTTTATTAAAATAGTAAAGTAAATAATATCAATTAATGGAATTACGATTTATTAAATATAGTATTGAAGAACTTGTTGATGATAAGCAATTTATTGAATGGATTCTCAAAGGTAATAAAGACCTGGAATGGATGCTGTTTATTGAAGAAAATCCTGAATTCAGGATAAAAGCAGATAGAGCCCGTGAAATGATACTATTATTACATTATACAAATGACGTTCTGGATGAAGAAGATGTTTTGGAAATGTGGCAAAATATTGACCATTTTGACCAATTGCAGAAACAAAAGGTTCGGACTTTTAAAATTCGGAAGTCTATCTATTGGGCAGCTTCATTTTTTCTAATTTTATCTTTCGGAGCGCTCAGCTATATCTATTTAGGAGGGAAAGGCAGCAAATATCAGTTTGTCTCTTCTGAAATCAAGAATCAAAGCGATGAAGCAAGATTAGTTCTTTCAAATGGTGAAGAAATTGCTTTAAGAACTAAGAATTCAAAAATTTCGTTAAATAGCAATTATGAGTTAATGATAAATAATGACAGTATAATTGATTTATCAAAATTAGAGTCTGAATCCGCGAAGAGGGCTAAGATGAACGAAATTGTCATTCCATATGGAAAACGGTCGGTGCTTTATCTTGCAGATGGTACGAAGGTTTTTCTCAATTCAGGAACTCATCTTGCATTTCCTTCCCGGTTTACCGGAGAAAAGAGAGAGGTGTTTCTTGAGGGGGAGGCCTATTTTGAAGTAGCTAAAAATAAAATACAACCTTTTGTTGTAAATACCGGAGAACTGAACATTAAAGTTTTAGGTACTCATTTCAATGTGTCGGCCTATGTAAACGAATCAAGTATTGAGACCATACTTTTAGAAGGAAGTGTTGCTGTAAGCAAGCAAACAGCTTTTGGACTGAAATGGAAGGAAGTCATCCTTAAACCCTACCAAAAAGCAAGTTTTGATAAAAAGAAAAATGAAGTAACAGTTTCTGAGGAACCTGGTGCTGATATGTATATTACCTGGACTAAGGGATGGTTACAATTCTCACAAGAAAGTTTGCAATTTATTTTTTTAAAATTGGAACGGTATTATAATGTTGAAATTAAAACTTCTGAAAAGTTTTATCCTTCACAATTAATCTCAGGAAAGCTTGATTTAAAAGAATCGCTGGACGAGGTAATGAAAGCTTTAGCCGATGTGGCTAAAATCGATTATCGAATAAGAGGAAATGCCATTTATATTGAGCAAAACTAAAAGAAATATTTTGGTTGTCTGACAAAAACAAAAACCGGAGTGCGTATAGGCCCTCCGGTTTTCAGATAAATTTAAATTAATGTATAATCTAAACCTTGCAAAAGTATGAAAAAATATTGAAAGAATTTATGTTTACCATAAAAAGGTATGCGAAAAATATCCTTGAAAATAAAACTATTCTCTGTATTTATTTTTACGACATGTTCATTGTCAGTAAGTAGTTATTCTCAGGAAATAAAATTCAATTTTAAGTTAAACCATGTAACAGTAAATGAGGTTTTTCAAATAATTGAAGAAAAAAGTGATTTTATCCTCCTTTATAATGAGAAATCAATTAATCTAAACCGAAGAGTAAATGTGGAAGTTAGAAATGGAACGGTTGAGACAATTCTTGATCAGGTGTTTAAAGAAACAAAAAATACTTATAAGTTGTATAAGCGCCAGATCGTAATAGTTAGCAATAAACATAGTGATATTCCTGAAACAGGGAATAAAAAAGAGATAAAAAAAAATATAATCAGTGGAAAGATAACAGATGAGAGAGGAAATCCTTTGCAATATGCTAATATTGTGGTGACCCATTCAATCAACAATGGTATTGAAACCCCTTTAAAATCCAAAATTGGTGGAACCTCCGATTTGGATGGAAATTATATGATACTATCAGTCCCTGATGGAAGATTTATTGTAAAGGTTATATATATTGGGTATAGAGAACAAACATTTAAGGTGAGTCTGGGAGGAACAAACCGGAATGTAAGTCATGACGTTTCTTTAAAAAGTTATTCCCGCAATTTAGAAGAAGTTGTAGTAACTCGTCAGGCAAAAGGTCAGATGGCAGCCATCAATCAGCAGTTGTCTTCAACAGCAATAACGAATGTGGTTGCTTCTGACAGAATCCGTCAGAATCCGGATGCCAATGCTGCTGAGGCCATCGGGCGCCTTCCCGGAATCACAGTTACCAGATCAGGTGGAGAAGCCAGTAATATCATAATTAGGGGGATGCCATCCAATTACAATAATGTTACACTAAACGGCATTGAGCTTCCATCGGCCACTGGTGATTCCAGATCAGCTAGCTTGTCTGGAATTTCGCAGTATTCCCTCCAGGGAATTGAGGTTTATAAATCCATTACACCTGATATGGATGCAAATTCTGTTGCTGGTACGGTCAATATGATATTGAAAACAGCTCCAGACAGTTTTAATTGCAATATCATGATTCAGGGAGGATATAATGCACAGAATAATGATTTTAAAAACTATAAGTTAGCATTTGAAATGGGTGATCGTTTCTTTCAAAACAGGTTGGGTATAGAATTGAATCTTTCCAGTGAAAGAACAAACCGAAGTACTCAGAAACTGGATGCAAGTTACGATTGGGAATCCGGAGTTCGTCCTGAAGATGAATATGTTCCATTGTACAATACATATATTGGACTCACTGATGTCTCAAGGATCATCCACCGGAATTCTGGGACACTTGTACTGGATTATCGCTTTTCTCCAGGTTCTACCATCCAGTTCTCAAACTTTTTTGCCTCCAATCCACAGAATGATGGAACGATAATTAGTAAGACATATTTACCCCTTACGGGAGAGGTGTTTTATAATGTAGATCAGAATATTGCAGGAAGGACCAATGTGTATTCAGGAACCATACTTGGAACCCAAATCATAGGAAAGCTGAAAATTAATTATGGAGGCTCATATACTATATCTAATAACCGTAGTGAAATCCGGAATGTTGATGTAAGGAGCTATCAGGGTTTTTATGAAGGAGCCTTGGATCAAT
>JAOZKQ010000248.1 GCA_029935275.1 Bacteroidales bacterium
GGATTACAACCGGAACGAAGTGGAGCTCAGCAAAGCTAAATTCGTGCCAGCGGGGTTATTTTAATATCACAAAATCTCTAAAATTTGTTCTATCAATTATTTTAGTTTCTGCATTATAAGCTTCTCTAAATGTTTTAGGTAATCTTACATTTTTGTTTGATTTCCACTTGAATTCAAATCCAGTGATGTTACCATCTATTTCCTCAACCAGATCAACTTCTTGCTGTTGTCTTGTCCGCCAAAAGTACATTTTAGTAAATGTATCTTTATAGATATTCTGTTTTTTTCTTTCGGAAATCAAAAAATTCTCCCACAACGAACCTTTGTCTTGGCGTAAGTCCAAATTACTAAAATTTCCCAGCACCATATTTCTAACACCATTATCGTAGAAATAAATTTTTTTATTCCTTTTTATCTCATTTCTTACATTTTTACTGTAACTACTCAATCTAAAAACAATATATCCTTTCTCAAGTATCTCAATATATTTTTGAATAGTACTTTTGTTTATTCCTACTATTTGAGAAAGTTCATTATAGTTAACTTCATTGCCTATTTGCAAAGCAAGGGCCTGTATTAACTTTTCAAGGACTTCCGGTTTTCGGATATCTGAAAATGCAAGAATATCTCTGTACAGATAGCTATTAACCAATTGGCTAAGATATTGTTTCTCCTCTCCTTGATGGTTTAATATTTCAGGATAAAACCCAAATAAAAGACGATTTTCTAATTGTTGTTCCGAAACTAAATAACCGTGTTTGTTTTCATATTCCTCCCAGCTGATTGGAAATAATTCAAATTCCCATTTCCTCCCTGTTAAGGGTTCATTTAGTTTGCTTGATAAATCAAAAGATGAAGAACCACTTACTAATAACTGAACATCTTTTAATTGGTCTGTTATTATTTTTAAAGTTATTCCGATGTTCGTAATTCGTTGTGCTTCGTCAATAAATACAATCCTATTTTTTCCAATAATGCTTTTTAACTGTTCTGTATTGGTGTTTGTCAATAAATTTCTTACTGTTGGATCATCTGCATCTAAAAACAGATATTCTTTATTCTTTAAAATTTTGTTAAATAGTGTGGTCTTTCCCACTTGACGTGGCCCTATTAACAGAATAGCTTTTCCGGTACCAAGCTTGTCTAATATATTATTTTCTTGTGTTCTATTGTACATATATATTATTTTCTTTAAAAGTATAAAAAGCTATTGTAATGACCAAATGTTATATTATTTAGATATTCTAATGGCGATTTGCAATATATTTCAGCTTATGCACAACAGCAGTTTGTCAAAAAACCCTCGGTTTTGTTAGAATTTGGATAAATTAAAGTAAAACCCAAATCCTCCTTCTCCCGCACATGGGGGATACGGCGGACAGGCACAATTTAAGACTCAATTGAGAGGGAACCCTGAAAGGAAACAGTTCGAAAAAAGGCAATAGTTATGGGAACTTACTGCTTTTTTTTGGCTTAACTGAGCCTTAAATCCTATTATGTTGTATGCTGGCTATATTCTTGGTTCACTTGAATTTTAAAAATCTATCCAATTTATAGATTTATTTTGCAATACCAGCCCCGTTTTTTTTATACGCGGCTATTTCTTTTATAAAATTAAATGCCTTATCAATTTGCTTTCCTCCACTGTCTGCTATCAACTTTTTCAACCAATTCCTTTTGGCATTTATCCTTAGTTGACTATATAAATAAATTGAAAATGGAATAAGTAAAACACATAAAATTGTATTCCATATCAACCAGGCGGAATCTGCATTACTATAGATATCAAAGTTAATAAAAACTTTGAATCCGATAATGATATACGCAAAATAGAAAGGGAAAGAAAGTATCAGCAATCGTAATGTTTGCAAACTATATATCTTTAATTTTTCCATTTGCACTAAAAGAAGGGTAATGGGTTTCGAATAATCAAGACGAATAATCAAAATAAGCTGCCAAATACTTCCAAGTGCTCCAATTGTAGTAAATAAACCAAGTATAAGTCCTGAAATAATATATTGAGGTTCTTTATTAGCTATTATGAAGTTTATTAATAATATAGTTATTATAAAAAATAGAAAGACTTCCAAACACCGTCTTATCAATAAGCGTTTTAAACTTAAACGGGCACTTTTAAAATTAGTATTTTTCAGCATGGTATAATTCAATTGTAACTCTGACTGTAAGTTAGCTCCATGTTTATCCCATATGTTGTTTAAATCAATGTTTTCCATGTCAGTTGTTTTTTATTGCCAAAAATTTTTGTTTAATAATCTTTTTAACTCTAGCTATTTTAGTGGCTACGTTAGTCTCAGTGAGATCAATAATTTCAGCTATTTCCTTATAGCTATTCTGCTCAAGATAGAGTAGAATAAGTGCTTTGTCGAGATTGTTTAATTCATGAATAACCTGATAGAGCAAAACAATATCACCTTCTTTCTCATTTGCCTGACCTTCATCAATAAAAATAGCTGTGTCGCTAAGTAGAATAAATTTACTTTGCCGAACTGATTTTTTCCGATAAAGTGAAATAGCTACATTAAGAGCAATTCGATAAATCCATGTGGAATGTTTGTATTGGTAGTTGTAGGTATGAAATGAATTCCAAATTTGGATAACAATCTCCTGCATCAGGTCTTTTCTATCTTCCTCGAGCTTGCAATAGGCTCTTGAAACTTTATAAATAATTCCTTTATTTGCTTCAAGCACTTTTAAAAACTCGTTCCTGTCTATTGGTTTTGTCATTTTTTAACGCTAAGGTTGGTTTAAAGTATTAATCCATTGCTCAACTTCGCTCAATGCCTTAGCATTATGACGAATGCTATTGTGTGTAGCACCTTCAACTAATACAACTTTTCCCGAGCTATATTCTTTAACGGCAGGTTCATATTCTGCGGCAACATAAGCCTCGTCATCACCTCCAACAATTACCAATAAAGGTATGTTAACTGACTGAAGTGCTTTTTTGTAATCTGCCGGAGCATTGCTCATATTACTGCGATAACTATAATTTCTTAATGGAACTTCCTTCGGCAAATTAAAAAACAAAACATTTAAAGAATCGTATTTATGAATTCCAATGGTATTTAGCATGTATAAGCCAACGATTCGCGATATGTGAATTTTTAAAAAGGGTTCAATGCTGTCCTGCGTTTCAGGGGGCAAACTTTGCAAAGTTGGGGCATTGTGCCCTAGCGAAGGAGCAAATAGCAGATAGGCATCTGCTGGAGGTAATTCTTCCCTTTGAGCATATCGTAATATAATTCCTCCGCCCATGGAGTGACCAGCAAATACTATTTTATTGTCAGGGGATTCCTCTTTCAATTTATTCACAACATCCGCTAGATCATCCGTATATTGGTCAATATAATCTACATCACCGGGTCTTCCTGATGACTGTCCATGACCACGTAAATCCAGAGAAATAACTTGTGCATCTGCAGCTTCTCGTAGCAAACCTGCCATTTTATTATAGGTATAACTGTTGCTAAGTACCCCATGGAGTAAAATTATTGTAGTTTTTGATTCTCTGGGATATTTTTGGGCAAATAAGTATGCTCCATCCCGAAGTGTATATTTGCAAGGTTCGTCTTTATATACCTGCTCAAAACCCATATCAGCAATTTGTGCACTATCCATGGGGAGTGGAATAGAGGGTTTAAAAGTTGGTTCGGAAGTATTTATTAGCCTGAGCGCTTCTTCTACTGTATTAATACTATCATGGCTGCTAATCGTATTCGATTGAGAATAAGTACATACCGGAATAAGAAGAAATATCAAAATTCCGATTTGATTTAAAATAATTAAAAACATGCGATTTTTCATTTGAATATGTATTTAACTAATTATTCGCATGTAGTATTAAAAAATCACACATTATTTATAATATTTACTTTATCATATGAATTTTAGGTCGTTTTAGCTTCTAACTAAGGTCAAGTTTCATACGCTCATATTCAGCGAGTTACAAGACTCGACGTCTTCTGGTTTTAATTCAAATTTAGTGATTTGCTTTTAAATTCCTGAAACTAATTTCATTTTTCTTTTTTGGTCAAGAACTCCCCCGCTACCTCGCGAATCCTTACGCGTGAGTACCCTCGCTAGCGCGGATTTGTCACATTGTGATCCCTTAGGGGCAATCCGTGCTTCCTCGAAACTTATACTTTCTACTCATCAAGCTATTGTTTAGACACATACAGATAAAAAGAGAATCGTAAAATGTAATAACTTATTAAAATATATCTTTACTTGGCACGGATTACAAATCCGCGCCAGCGGGG
>JAOZKQ010000028.1 GCA_029935275.1 Bacteroidales bacterium
GCAGGAACAATATCTTTCCCCTGAACCGGGGCATCTTTGACACTTCAACAATCCTCCTTATCAAACCCTGGCCACCTCCATCATTTGGATGTGCTTTACCAGCAAAAATGAATTGTACAGGATTTTCTTTACTATTTACCAGTTCATCCAACCGGTCCAGATCCTCAAATAACAAATGTGCCCTTTTATAAGTTGCAAACCTTCGGGCAAACCCAATTGTAAGTACCGCTGGATCGATCTTTTCACTAATCTCCATGATATTCTTAGGGCTTTCATAACGTTTTATAAGATGCCCTTTTAATCGATCCTGGATTTTCGCGATCAATTTCTCTTTCAAAGCATACTTTATTTTCCATAAAGCTGCACTGTCAATTTCATTTATATTCTTCCAAACTTCTTTATCAGCCTGATTTGCTATCCAATCTGTATTAAGTTTATTATTAAAGAAATCAGTAAATTCAGTTGCAGCCCAGGTTGGCAGATGTACTCCATTGGTCACATAACCAATATTCAATTCTTCCGATAAATACCCAGGCCAGAGTGACTGTAACAATTCTCTGCTCACTTCTCCATGTAACATACTTACCCCGTTAATTTCCTGAGACATATGAGCTGCCAAAAAGCTCATATTAAACTTATCTGCCTTTCCGGGATTCCCATCACCTCCCAAATTATAAAATTCATCCCATGAAATTTTCAGACGTTCAGGATAATGTGCCATGTAAGCCCTGAATAAATCTTCAGGAAATGCATCATGTCCTGCTGGTACCGGAGTGTGAGTCGTAAATAATGTAGAACCTCTCACAACCTCAAGGGCTTCCTCGTAGTTCATTTTCTTCTTAACAATAATCCTGCTCAAACGCTCCACCCCAATGAAAGCTGAATGGCCTTCATTACTATGATAAATATCAGGTGAAATTCCAAGAGTTTCAAAAGCCCTAATCCCGCCAATACCCAGTACAATTTCCTGTTTTAAACGATTTTCAAGGTCTCCTCCATAAAGATGATGAGTTATTGACCTGTCATTTTCCTGATTTTCATCAAAATCTGTATCCAATAAATATAAAGAAACTCTTCCCACGTTCACTTTCCATATACGGACCTTTAATGAACGTCCATGGAGAATAATAACAACCGTTTTCCAGTTTCCATTTTCATCTTTTACCGGTTCAACAGGTATTTCCGAAAACTGTTCTGCCTCATAATCCGCCTGTTGGTCACCTTTCAAAGATAATACCTGTTTAAAGTACCCATATCTATACAATAAACCAACTGCAACAATTCCAACATTTGAGTCACTTGCTTCCTTCAGGTAATCCCCTGCTAAAATACCCAGGCCTCCTGAAAAAATCTTAAGGCTATCATGCAATCCATATTCCATGCTAAAATAGCCAACCAGGGGCATATCCTTTTGCGGGGCCTCTGCCATATAATTATTAAATTTTTCTTCAACCTGATCCATTTTTTTAATAAAGGCATCATTCTTTTCCAAAAATGTCAACCTTTTATAACCTACATTTTTAAGTAATCTAATGGGGTTTTGTTCTTCTTTTTCCCACAAGGAAGGCTCAAGTTCTTTCCACAAATCCACAGCTTCCTTATTCCATGACCACCATAAATTTTTTGACAGGGTATTTAAAAAAGAAAGTCGTTTAGGAATGCCTGACTCAACAACCAGGGTTTTCCATTGTGGAAAATGAGGTGTTGAAATAATCACTTCGGGAGAATCCTTTTCAGGAAACCTTGGAATATCTCCTGCAAGGCTTCTTTTCTTAATCTTTTGCAATGCCAAATCATAGGCTTCAAAATAATAATCTACCAGGTTACTCCATAATGCAATACGGGATACTTCAAATGCCTTTTCTCTTGCAGCTACTAGGGCTTTTTCATCCAGATTGCAAAACTCTCTGCTAAATGTCACAATATCATTAACAACACGATCATCATTATAATCATCTCTTTTAATAACACTTACACCATATCCATGATCCTTCACCTCATCATTAACCCACATACCAAAGCCTGCAAGCGTGGTAGTCATAGTTGGAATTCTAAATGCAAGGCTTTCAAGTGGAGTATATCCCCAGGGTTCATAATAAGAAGGGAAAATAGTCAAATCAAAGCCTATCAGGAGGTCATAATAGCTCATATTAAAAATACCATCCTCCTCGTTCAAATAAACAGGAACATAAATTAATTTAACTTTATTTGACTTGTCATTTTTTAAACGGCTACTTTTAAGGTTATTTAATATAGGGTCAAATTCAGGATGGTGCATACCATGGGTCAGGTAAGGATCCGAAGGACTCTCAAGCAGCACCCCTTTTTTAAGGGCAGTCTTTAAATCAGTTTTCGGGCCTGAATTATCAGCAGGAATAAGAACAAAAGCAACTGCTTTCCTTGCACTCTTCTCAGAGAGATCAAGTTCTGCCATTGCATCAATAAACAGATCAATCCCCTTATTTTTATACTCATAGCGACCACTATTTGCAATAAGCAGGGTATCGTCTTTCAACTCCTCACCCAATAATGTTCCTGCCACCTCGAGCAGTTTTGCCCTGGCTTCAGCTCTTTTCTTGCTAAAATCAGCTTCAGAAGGAACAAATGAATCTTCAAACCCATTGGGAGTGACGAGATCCACATCTTTACCCAAAAGAGATGAACACTCCCTGGTTGTAATATCACTAACTGTAGTAAAAGCATCACAATGAATACCAGATAAAGATTCAAGTGAATGTTTTGAGGTAACATTAAATTCATGGCCTAATTTAACCGGATTAAACTCGTTTAATTTACTATAAACCGGTCTGTTATTCCCTGCCAGGGCCCTGCCCAAAACCGTTGCATGAGTGGTAAATACGGTTCCAATATGGGGTGCAAATTCCTTTAAGTATAGTACTCCCGATCCGGTCATCCATTCATGAAAATGAGCAAGAATGTCATCCTGATAACCAAAATGAAATTCCACGAAGCTTTCTATCACTTTTCCGGCAGCATATCCAAACAAAACAGGTTCAATATAATCCCATTGTCCGGAAATTGAATCCAGCTTATAGCTTTCCCATAATTTCTTAAAGATCTCATCTTTCTTTGAGATCATCCCATAAAAATCTACAAGTATAACCGTAGGTTTGCCGGCAATATTCCACTGGCCTATTTTCACAGCAATTCCTTCATTGGCAGCATGTTCCTGCCAGGCCGTATATTCATGGTCCATAGGAATAAATTCCGGATTCTCTTTCTCATCCCGCCAAACATCAGGTCCAATCAAAAAATAATTCCCACCAAGTTCTTTTTGAATGGAAAGAACTTTTGTTGAAATTACCGTATGTATCCCTCCAACCTTATTACAAACTTCCCAACTCGTCTCGAAAAGAGCAGATGGCTTATCATATTTATTTATCATATCTTTTTATTATTTTCTTTTTTATTAAACATTAGCAACAGAAGTTATCAAAACTTCGGTTTAAGTAAAAAATTGCCTTGATATTCATGAAATGTCTTCGCAGCTTATCTTATTCCCGGCAATGAATCTAAATGAATTTAGATTATTGCTAAAATTAATGCGGCCCAAAATTTATTTAGCCGGCAAAGGTAAGAGAATTATTTAAATCATTCCGGAATTATTTCTTTCCTGAATCTGACTTTTTCCTTGTAGGAGTTTTTCTTGTAAGCTTTTTCTTAACTGCAGAAGAAGTTCTTTTTGTTGCAGCATTACTTTTTTGTTTTAACAAGTGCACTTCTTTCTTATATTTCTCAAGTAATAACTTTTGTTCATTCAGTTTATCATTGAGAAGATTAATTTCATTTTGATGATCAGAAGTAGGTAAAGCAGCTTTCAGCCTTAATATAAAATCGCTTAATACATTCATGTAATTAATGAAAGCATCATATGGTGATTCATATGGCGTAAAATAGGAATGGACATCCCCGTCAGAAAATAACTTGGTGCACATATAATACAGATGATCACTGGCCTGAAGATACTGCCAATCCTTTTGAAGTTGCTCATCCTTGATTAATTTCATTTTTTCCGAAAGGCCATATAGCTTTTCAAATGCCTCATCCTGGATTGGATTTCCTAACCAGGCCGTGAGATCCCTCTCTTCATCGGCCCATGAAATGGGGTATGGTACATGAATTGCTGACACAGGCTGATGGGTCTTAAGTATTCCTGAAGGTGTATCAAACCGAACTTTCCCACCCTTAAGCATAACTTCCGGTAATGCTTTCAAGAAATCAAAAATTCCTGTTTCCTCCCATTGATGTTCCCCAAATGTTTCATAATCCATAAAAAGGTTAACAATTTCTTCATCAGGGGGCAATTCGTTAATCCATCCCGCAAACTTTTCAGCAGTTAAAGGCCATTCGTTCCATGTCTTATCTGAAAACCGAAAGGCAATATCATCACTTAACTTAAAATTTTTCAATAAAAGTTTAAGTCGTGGATTAATTGCATTAGTATAAAGAAAATTAGGGCTTTTCCAACCCAAAACATGCTTTGCCCCTTCCGTTAACATAGCCTGATATCCGAGGTCAGCAATTACAGAACCAATGTCATCAGAGTAAATCAACTCTGTATTTCTAAAAACAGTAGGTTTTTGATTAAAATATTTTTGAATCTTGGCATCATGAAGTTTAATTTGGCTCAAAAATTCATCCGTATTAGCCAGAGAAGCCAGGGAATGTGCATTAGTTTCTGCCAGAAACTCTACATGACCGGTATTTGCAAGCTCCTGAAAGGATGCAATAACCTCCGGTGCATAAACATCAAACTGGTCAAGAGCGACACCTGAAATTGAAAATGCAAGTTTAAACTTTCCATCAAATTTCCTGATTAGCTCAAGTAGTAACTTATTAGTTGGCAAATAGCAATTAGCAGCCACTTTTTGCAAAATTGTCTCATTCGAAAAATCATCATAATAATAATGATCCTGGCCAATATTAAAAAACCGGTATTTCTTTAACCGCAAAGGCTGATGAACCTGAAAATATAAACAAACCGTTTTCATATAAAATAATTTTTATTTACTAACCAAATAATACAAGCATATAAAATTTCAACTGGGTGCAAAATTTTAAGTTTTTAACCAACTTCTTTTTATAATACCGAATCATAAACATCTTTTACATTTTGGGCAGCATTTTCCCACTTTAGATTCTCCACCTCTTCTCTCCCATATTGCTTAAAAAATTCATGAGCTCCGTTATAGTTAAGCAAACCATAGATGGCATCAGCCATTGCCTCAATATCCCAATAGTCAACTTTAACAGCATAGGTAAGAATCTCTGCCACACCCGATTGATTCGAAATAATAACCGGGACATTGGATTGCATAGCCTCTAATGGAGAGATGCCAAAAGGTTCTGAGACTGAAGGCATGATATAAACATCACTCATTTGTAGCATTCTAAATACCTCATCCCCTTTAAGAAACCCTGTAAAATGAAACTTATCCATAATTTTTTTTGAAGCTGCCAGGTTTACCATTTTTTTCATCATGTCTCCGCTTCCAGCCATCACAAAACGCACATTTTTCATTTTTTTCAGCACCATATCTGCTGCTTCAATAAAATATTCCGGACCTTTTTGTAAGGTAATCCGACCCAGAAATGTAACTATTTTCTCGGGCAGGTTTGATTCTTTCTGCTCAGACAAAGCCTCTTTCAAGGGTTCTACTGCATTGTAAACAGTTATAACTTTAGAGGGATCAATTCCATATTTCTCAATTACTGTTCTTTGAGTAAGCTTGCTAACAGTAATAATTTTATCTGCCGCATCCATCCCCCTTTTTTCAATATTATAAACATCCGGGTTTACGTTCCCTCCACTTCTGTCAAAATCAGTCGCATGAACATGTATCACCAGAGGTTTGCCGGAAGCTTCCTTAGCAGCAATACCAGCAGGGTAAGTTAACCAGTCATGTGCATGAATCAGGTCAAATTCATTTTCGTCAGCAATCATAGAAGCCACTACAGAATAATTATAGATTTCCTGCAATAAATCAGGTCCATACTTACCTGAAAACGCAACCCTCCCCTCAATATTGGTTTGCACATATTTCACCTTATCTGTGGTTTCTTCCCTGGTTAATTTCCAAAATTCTTCAGGGTCAACATAGGGTGCTATTCTAGAATTTACCTCAATATATTCAAACTCCTTTTTATTACTTTCAAATTTAAGCTTCTTTTTGGTAACAGGAACATCACCAGCACCTATTAAACGCATCATGCTCTGATCTTCATCACCATAAGCCTTTGGAACAACAAAAATTATTTCCATATCATCAATTGTGGCAAGCCCGCGTGTCAGCCCGTAACTCGCTGTACCCAGACCCCCTGAAATATGGGGAGGAAATTCCCATCCAAACATTAATGCCCTCATTTCTTTTAGCTTAAATTAATCAAATTCCATCTTCTAAAAGACCCTCCAGGTCTTCCAGTTTTTTCATTACCCTTAAGACCTCCGACACACTCCAGGCCTGTGATATAGCTCCTTTCCCTGTGTGAGGAGGATCTCCATCATAAATTTCTGAAATAGAGCCTATCCCATGCTCCAGCATATCATTTTCAAATCCATCAATAATTGATTTCACTTCAAAAAACCCTGATTTTTTATGAAGCTTGAGGTAAGCCTCACAGAAGTGTCCAAGCAACCATGGCCAAACAGTTCCCTGATGATAAGCACGGTCCCTTTCTGCCTGGTTTCCCTGATATATCCCTTTGTATGCAAGATTTTTAGGTGATAATGTCCGCAATCCCCTTGGAGTTAGCAATTCTCTTTTAACTTTATCCAACACTTCTTTCTGAATTTCTTTATCTACAGGGCTATATGGAAGCGAAGCAACAAGCACCTGGTTCGGCCTTACAGACCAATCCGTTTTCTCATCATTACAATAATCTGCAAGATACCCCCTGTTTTCATCATAAAAAACTTCCGGAAATGAAGTTCTTATCTGCTCCGGAAGAGACCTCCAACGCTCTATAAATTTTTTATCACCATTTTTTTCTGCAATTTCAAGACTGAAGGATATTGCATTATACCATAATGCATTAATTTCTACAGCATATCCATCCCTGGGAGTAACCGGGTTTCCATCAACAACAGCATCCATCCAGGTCAAAGCTTTTCCTTTTGCCCCAGCCCAGATCAGACCATTTTCCTCCATTCGAATCCCAAAACTGGTACCATCCCTGTATGCATCCAGAATTTCTTTCATCGCATTCCAATACAGATCTGTAATCAGAGCTGAATCTCCGGCATCAATTACGTATTGCTGTAAGGACCAAAAAAACCAGAGAGGGGCATCCACTGAATTAAATGCAGGAGAATCATCACTTCCCATGTTAGGAAACAAACCTCCCTTTAACTTATCAACCTGAGTTTTCATTACATCCCAAAAGGTGTAGGTATCCCCTATAGCCAGAGTTAGTCCTGGAAGTGAAATAAAAGTATCCCTACCCCATGCATCAAACCATGGAAATCCAGCAATAACATTGACCTTCTTATTTCTTCTTACAATAAATTGCTGAGCAGAATTGATAAGGCAATTTTTAAAACTGTCCCTGGGGACCCTTTTAGCTGTCTCCATGGTAAACTTGCGTTTTAAATCTTTGGGTTTGATTTCCCCGGTGCTGGCAGAAAACACAATACTTTCGCCCTTTTTGATTGGAAATTCAAAATATCCAGGCACAAAAAGATCTTCTTTATAGTCATATCCTCTTTCCAACTCACGCGAATACTCTACATTATAATTCCAGTCAGGCACATGAATAAATTCCGCACTTTTTGAAACCTGCATGTTCAAGAACGGAAAACCATCATACAGCTTCATCTGAACACCATTTGAAATATACTGAACCTTTGTATTTGCATACATATTTGCTTTTGTCAGTTGGTGCGCATTTCGAAAGGCCAGGAATGGCTTAAGTTTCAAGATAGTATCTGAATGTGCTTCAAGTAGTGTATATCTTATTAATATCTGCTCTTCATTTTCAACCAGAATCCTCTCCTGCTTTAAAACTACGCCACCCACCCGATATATTAACTCCGGAATAATATCTGCCTTAAAGTCACGAACATACCTATGCCCTTTTGGTTCATATTTATCTCCTGCATATTTATGAATCCCTATCCTGAATTCCTTATTGTGCTGAACAATTGTAGTATCAAGTGAAGATAGCAATACATGTTTTTCTCCACCAAAGGCATCTACAGGACATACCAATAGTCCATGATATTTTCTTGTATTACAACCAATAATTGTGGTGTTGATATATGAGCCCGCCCTGTTCGCCCTCAAAATCTCTTTATCAAGGGAATACTTCAGGTTAACTAATTGTAATTTATCAAACTTTAAATAATCCATATAAATCCGAATATTATTGTTTTTTGAATTTTGATTCTGCAAAGATCGAAAACTAAACCCACTTTCTCCTTAAAAACCTAAAAATTAACTTAAATTTAATAATGGATTCAAGCATTTTGTTAAAATAATAAAAATATCTTAAAAATTATTATCTTCGCAGCGCAAAAATACAGAATCTTTTAATATTAATAAATAACCATGTAAGGAATGAAAAATATTATTTTAATTTTAGCTGTAATCATAAGTATTTCAGCTTGCAACACAAATAAAACCGGATTTGAGATTAAAGGCCATTTTGAAAACTCAAACGGGGAGTTACTACTTCTAAAACTGATGGGAAGCAACCAGCTGATTACCATTGACTCTGCAGTAGTAGATGAATCAGGGAATTTTAATTTTTCAGGAGAAATTGAAGGACCCAACTTTTACATGATTGAAAAAGATCAGCAGAACTATCTTACAATAATCTTAAATCCTGGTGAAAAAGTCACAGTCAGTGGCGATGCAAATGACCTTTTAAAGAAATATGACGTTAAGGGCTCCAGGGATTCAGAGCTTTTAAAAGAATTCACAGGAGAATTGATGGCCTCCATAGAAAAACTGACTGAATTGAGCAAAATTTATCAGGATAGTATTCAGAGTCCTAAGCTTTCAGAAATCATGCAGGACCTGAATAAAAAGTCAGAGGTAATTATTCAGGATATGCGTGCTTATACAATCTCTTTCATTGAAGAAAATCCCTCATCCCTGGCAAGCCTTATGGCTCTTTATCAACAACTGGCTCCAAGACAATACATTCTTAATCCTGAAACCGATCTGAAATATTACATCCTTGTTGACTCAACACTTTACTCACTTTATCCTGAATCTGATCCGGTTAAAACATTGCATAGCCATGTTGCAAATTTGAATGAACAAAATAAAATAGCCGAAGCCAGCGGGGATATGATTGGTATTGGAAGCGTTCCACCTGAGATTGCATTACCTTCACCAAAGGGTGACACTATTAAGCTATCTTCTACTATAGGAAAAGTTGTTTTACTTGATTTTTGGGCATCTTGGTGCAGTCCATGCAGAATGGAAAGTCCTAATTTAGTTAGCAATTACAAAAAGTATCATAGCCAGGGTTTTGAAATTTTTCAGGTTTCATTAGATAAAACCAAAGAAAACTGGATGGCAGGAATTAAAGATGACCATCTTCAGGACTGGATACATGTCAGTGACTTAAAGTTCTGGCAATCTTCTGTTGTTCCAATGTATAAAATTCAGGGTATCCCTGCAAATTTCTTATTGGACAAGGAAGGAAAGGTTATTGCAACAAACCTGAGGGGAAATGCCTTAGGAGCAAAACTTCAAGAGATATTTGGCAACTAGGGCTAACTCCTGACTAAATTATTAAAAGATTCTTTTAATACAGATCTGATACTGATTAAAGAAAGGAACCCTTATTGTTTTTTTATTTAAGAAACTACAGGCTTAAGGTGGATATTTAATCCAAAATTAAATAACTATTTCTATGAGAAAATTATTTTTTTATCTGATTTTACTTATATCGATAATTGGATGTAATAACAGTAATAAGGTAAAAATTGAGGGCACCATTCCTGATGCAGAAGGGAAATATCTGATTTTAAAGAATATAGTTATAAATACACCCCTTATCCTGGACTCTGTAAAAATAAAGAAGTCAGGTAATTTCAGCTTCAAGATAGAGGTTGCTGAAGCCGGTTTTTATCAACTTGGTTTTTCTGATAACAATTTTTCTTCACTCTTATTGGAACCCGGTGAGAATATTAAGATTAAGTTCTCCAGCCCCACTTTGGCTGAATATTATGACATTACCGGGTCAGAAGGCTCATCACTCATTCAGGAACTGGATTTTCACCTGGGAAATACAGTCACAAAAATGGATTCCATAACCAGAGTCTATAAAGAGAATATAGATAATCCTGGTTTTGATTCACTAAGTATAGAATTAAACCAATCGTATGAACAGCTGATTAAGGATCAACGAACTTACTCTATTGGTTTTGTTTTAGGGCATTTAACTTCACTTGCTTCCATCAAGGCACTCTACCAGAAGTATGACCCCTCTACCTATGTACTGAATGACATGAAAGACCTTCAATACATGAAGCTTGTTGCTGACTCACTTGCTGTTTATTACCCGGATTCAAAAGACGCAATGGCATTAAAATCTGATCTTGATAAAGGATTAACAAACTATAATTTAATGAGAGTCCAGAAAATGGTTAAAACCGGAGAAGAAAGCAAGCTGGACATCTCACTTCCTAACCAGAAAGGCGATACAATTTCACTTTCCTCCCTGAAAGGCAAATATGTTCTATTATCTTTCTGGGCTTCATGGAGTAAAGAAAGTATTACAGAAAATCTTGACTTCAAACAACTTTATAAAAAATATAAATCCCATGGATTTGAAATTTACCAGGTTTCCTTTGATAATGAAAAAGAACCATGGCTAAAGGCTATCCGTTTTGATGAGCTTTCATGGATCAATGTAAGCGATTTGAAGTACCCAAATTCAAATCTGGTACAATTATATAATATCAAGCAAATTCCATCAAATTATTTTGTTGATAAGGATGGCGTTATAGTTGCCCGAGATCTGCATGGCAAGGCTTTAAGAATAAAACTGCAACAAGTATTTGGCTTCTAATGAGGGGAATGTTGGAATGATGGATGAATGGGAACCAGTGAGTAAAGTAGAGGCACTATAATAATTTTTTAGACTAATGGAAAAACCAGGAAAAATATACTTCGCATCGGATGTACACCTGGGTGCCCCAGATCCGGAATCAAGCCTTGCTCGAGAAAAGATCTTTGTAAGCTGGCTGGATAAAATAAAAAAAGATGCGACTGTTATTTTTCTATTAGGAGACATTTTTGACTATTGGTTTGAATACAAGAAAGTAGTACCCCGGGGGTTCACAAGACTCCTGGGTAAGCTGGCCGAGATCACAGATTCCGGCATCCCGGTGCATTTCTTTACAGGGAATCATGACATATGGGTTTTTGACTATTTACCGGCAGAGACAGGGGTTATTTTACATCGTAAGCCTTTTAACTGGGAATATCATGGCAAAAAATTCCACCTCGCCCATGGCGACGGTCTTGGGCCGGGAGATAAAGGTTATAAATTTTTGAAAAAAATCTTTACTAACCCCATGCTTCAGTGGATGTATGCTCGTTTACACCCCAATTTTGCTACCTGGCTTGCCCAGAGACTTTCGAAAGATAGTCGTATATCGGGAGTTTCGACTGAGTTTAAGGGTGCTGAGAATGAATGGATTGTTCAATATGCCTATGAGGTATTAAAAGAAGAACAAATAGATTATTTTATTTTTGGCCACCGGCATATACCCATTGATATAAAATTGAACAACGGATCCAGGTTCATTTACCTTGGCGACTGGATTGAACATTATACTTACGGTGTATTTGATGGTAATGAGTTTACACTTAAAACTGTGAAGGTCTGATCACAGTTATTCATTTCGCATCTTTGGCACACCTGAAACCAACAAATGGTGCCATAAGATGACTTTTCACTACATCACGATAAGTGGCTTTCAGGAAATTAACCGGAGATGTCCAGGCACCACCACGGCACAATGGACTTATGCATGGTTTTTCAGAATCTTCTCTTTTCTTTCCCCATGGGTATTCTTCCCACTTCTTATCGATCATCTCATTTACATTCCCTGCCATGTCATACACTCCCTCAGGTGTTTTTCCCATGTGATAAGAACCAACAGGAACTGTATGACCAATATGGTAATCATAATTTGCCCTGGTAACATCAACAGGCTCATTCCCCCATGGATATAAACGACATTCACTTCCACGCGCTGCAATTTCCCATTCATACTCAGTAGGAAGTCTTTTACCCACCCATTGTGCATATGCTTTTGCACCCTCTATTTTGAGAAGGCACACCGGGTACAAACCTTTCCCGGGCACAGCAATATATAATCCTTTTCCTTTTTTGATAATTCCACACCAATCCGGATCAGCCATATCTTCCCAATAGTACTCATCATTTCCTCCGGCATTGAGAAATTGGACATATTCACCAATTGTAACTTCATAACAATCGATATAAAATTCGTCCACAGTTACTTTGCCACCCGGAGAAGCACCGCTAGGGTCCTCATCGTCAGGTCCAATAGAATAAGTTCCACCTCTGATTTTTTTCATACTGCCAATTTTTGGTTTCTTTTGTGCTTTTGGCGGATCAATAAACTGAAACGAATTTTCCAATGTCCAATCTTTTTCCTGAATAACAGTCCGCTCAGACATTATCAGCCGCCCGAATGTTTCAATCACATGCGCACGATAGGTAAGCATAGGAGACCAAAGCCAATCTACAGCCTTAACAGGGGTCCAGTCAGTAATTGGCCACTCTTCCTTGATATTATACTGAACACGGCTAAAATTCACCCGCATAGATGCGCCATTCTCATTCAATTTATCACCAGTCAAGCTTTGCTCCTGAAGCGAACTCCACGGAATAGAACACTCATAATACCAACCCTCATCTTTATCGAGTGGGTAATTAACTGTACCATCAGCCCGCACAGCCAATCGTATTCCTTTCACATCCCACGGCTCGCTGTTAGGAATCCAGCTAAAGCTTTTGGGGAGAGCACCTTTATCAAGTTCCTTGGCATACATAACGTCCCAAATCGTACCAATTGCATTATATTCAATTTCAATATAATTTCTGGCATCTCCATCCACATCAATGAATATCTCAAAATCACTCTCATAACAAATAAAAGTATCATTTTTAGTAAAGTGTGCATATATATTCGGTTCCTCAAGAAATCCGGCAAAATAAATATTCTCATCATCCCATACCATTTTCG
>JAOZKQ010000249.1 GCA_029935275.1 Bacteroidales bacterium
AAATAATGAACTTTTTTAAGATAAAATTTATACAACGAATATGGATAATGTTATTAGCCATTGGACCCGGTATTTTCTGCATCGGTTATACCATTGGTACCGGTAGTGTTACTTCAATGGCAAAAGCAGGAAGTGAGTTTGGCACGCAGTTATTGTGGGTATTAGTGATCAGTGTTTTGTTTGCATGGTTGTTAATGGAAGCATACGGACGTTACGCAGTTGTTACAGGTGAAACTGCTATCCATAGTATTAGAAAAAAAATCAAACATGGTAATATTCTTGCAATAGTTATAGTAATCGGAGTTGTGATAGGTCAATGGAATGCCCTTTCAGGAATTTTGGGACTATCAGCAAATGCAATTTATGAATTGTTTCACCTGTTTTTTCCAGATACAGCTTCAGAAAGTTATTGGGTGGTACTGGGAATTGCAATCTTTCTGATTGTCACTTTATACGGATTATTATTGGTCGGAAAATATTCATTTTTTGAAAAGATTCTTATTGTTTTTGTGACATTTATGGGAATCTCTTTTCTTATTTCCATGTTCATTGTATTTCCTGATCCATCAGAAATATTAGCAGGATTAAAACCATCAATTCCCCAGGCTCCTGGAGGAAAACTCATGGTGGCAGCATTTGTAGGTACAACAATGGCTGCGCCTACTTTTATTGTTCGACCTTTATTAATGAAAGGGAAAGGCTGGGGAAAAGAAAATACCAGGGAACAATCAAGAGATGCTATGGTTTCTGCTATTCTGATGTTTATAATTAGTGCATCAATTATGATTACTGCAACAGGTGCATTATTTCATGAGGGAAAAGTGATCCATAAAGTACTTGATATGGTTTATACGCTGGAACCAGTGGCAGGGAAATTTGCCGTAGCTATTTTTGTGTTTGGAACCCTGAGTGCAGGGTTGTCATCTATTTTCCCAATTCTAATGGTTGCTCCCTTGTTAATAGCAGATTATAAGAATGGTGAATTTGATACAAATTCAAAGCAATTTAAAATACTTACCGGTGTTGCAGCATTATTTGGATTAGTTGTTCCAATCATTGGGGCAAATCCTATTGTAGCTCAAATTGCAACCCAGGTAGCAAATGTGTTTGTTCTTCCAATGGTTATTGGGGCAATCGCATACCTGATTAATAATAAGAGCGATATGGGGAACCAAAAAGCAGGGGTTTTTCTTAATATTGGATTGGTTAGTGCATTTATATTTTCCTGCTTTATTGCTTACAATGGAATTATTGCTTTGATAGAACTCATATGAGTTGGATTAAATAATAAAAGTATTAACCCCAGAGTAAGCCCGGGAGAATTTAACCACTTCCATCTCATCTGCACGCTGTCGCTGAAGCTTTAGCGTAGGCGCCCGAAGCAGAACGCGAAGGAGGATTAAAATGTAGTTTAAGACGAATAATTAGAAATTATTATGAAATATCCATTAAAAAAATATCACTCCAACCGAGATTTTTTCATGGCGTATTCCATTTGACCAATAAAATAAATTATAAACATATGAAACTTATAAAAAATTTAGAGAAGAGTGAAATATCTATTGGCCCCTTTTCCAAAAGTTCGGATCCTTCAATTATTGAATGTATTGGACTGGCTGGTTTTGATTTTTTAATTATTGATCTTGAGCATGGTCCAAATACTATTGAGAGTTCACAAAACCTGGTAAGGGCTGCTTTACTTCATGAAATGACACCGATAATCAGGGTAAGTGAGAATAATGAATCATCAATATCTAAAGCTTTAGATATTGGAGCACAAGGAGTACAGGTACCTCAAATAAATAATAAACAAGATGCCATAAAAGTTGTTAGGGCGGCAAAATTTTCACCTTTGGGTGAGCGGGGAGTTTGCAGGTATGTTAGGGCAGCAGGTTTTTCCTCTAAAGACAAAAATCTCTATTTTGAAGAATCAAATCAAAATACTTTAGTGATTTTACAGATTGAAGGTAAAGAGGGTATCGAAAACTTAGATAATATTCTGGATGTAAATGGTATTGATATCATTTTTATAGGTCCATATGATTTATCCCAATCATTGGGAGTTCCGGGACAAACAAACCATCCGGAAGTAATAAATGCTATGAAATCTGTTGTAAATAAAGCAAAGCAAAAAAATATTGTGGTAGGTACTTTTGTAGAAACTCCTGAAGACTTGAACATGTGGAAAGATTTAGGTGTACTTTATCTCTCATATAAAGTGGATGTTGGTATTTTTTATGATGCTTGTAAATTTACATACCAAACACTAAAAAATTAAAGGATGACTCTTATAACTCATTACAAGAGTTGGAATTAAAATGAATTTATTAATTAAACATTAAATGAGAAAAATGAATTATGCTAAGTATGTCAGACTAAATATAATAGCACTTATAGCTATACTATCTCTTTCTTGTGCAAAAAAAACACCCCTTGAAAATCATGCATTAACAGATCGGAAATTTCAAGGAATTCCAAGCATGGCCATCAGTCATGAAGGACGACTTTGGGCAACATGGTATGCTGGAATAACTCCGGGGGAAGACGAGAACAACTATGTTGTAGTTGCAACCAGTGGAAATGCTGGTAAATCCTGGACGGAAAAACTTATTATAGACCCGGATGGTGATGGTCCGATTCGTGCCTTTGATCCTGAATTATGGATAGACCCTGAGGGAAAACTTTGGGTATTCTGGGCTGAAACAGTCGGTCATGATGGAACAAGTGCAAAACTCTGGGCTAAAACCAATGACAAGCCAGGAAAGGAAGATTCAAAATGGTCCAAACCCAGGCAAATTACAGATGGTGTTATGATGTGTAAACCAAGAGTCCTTTCAACGGGTGAGTGGGTTTTACCCGCATCGACCTGGAGAGAGACTGATAATAGTGCCAGAGTTGTGATTTCTGAAGATAAAGGGAAAACCTTTATAATTCGGGGAGCATGTAACATACCTAAAGACGTCCGTGACTATGATGAGCACATGATTATTGAGAGAAAAGATAAATCCTTATGGATGCTTATACGAACAAAATATGGTATTGGAGAGAGTATCTCAAATGATCGTGGGAAAACATGGAGTGTTCCGGCACCCTCCTCAATCCGGCATCCATCAGCACGTTTCTTTATCAGGCGTCTTTTTTCAGGAAATCTATTGCTCGTAAAACATGGACCTATCAACGAAAGAATCGGACGCTCACATTTAACAGCCTATTTGTCAGAAGATGATGGTTATACCTGGTTGGGAGGTTTATTACTCGACGAAAGAACTGGTGTTTCATATCCTGACGGCCAACAAAGTCCTGATGGGACTATTAATATTATTTATGATTATTCCCGCACATCGGCCAGAGAAATTTCAATGGCAACATTCACTGAAGAAGATATAATTGCTGGTGATACAGCATCAGCTACGGTTTCATTACAGATGATTGTTAGCAAGTATTCTAAATTGAGGTTTGATTCTAAAAAAATATTTATAGATGAAGTAAAGGTGAAAATTACTTCTCAGTTAAAAAATAATACAATTAGATATACAACAGATGGTACAGAACCTAATGGGAATTCTTTATGATATACAGAGCCCTTTATCATACACGAAACAACAAGATTTAAGATTAAAGAATTCACTCCCGATGGATTAAATCATCCGGTATATGAAGCAAATTACTTAAAGAAAAAACCAATTAAATCTGTAACTGTAAATCCAGTTCTAAGTGGTTTGAATTTTGAATATTTTGAATTAACAAAACCAATTAATTCGGTAGTTGATCTTCAGAAATATGAATTAACAAAAGCAGCCGATGCAGAAAGATTCATTTTCCCATATGAAATTGATAGACTAGCTAAATATTTTGGATTAAATTTTAGTGGCTATATAGTGCCTGCAAGAAAACACCTCTTTTTTAAGTCTTTGATAAGAAGGCGTCAAAGACAAGGCTTTCAAAGTCTTGAAAACCAAGGAGTTTACTTTCGTAAATGACTGTTTTCAAGACGAGAGTAACGCAGTATTTGACGTTTTCTTGCAAAGACTATATAAAAGTTCCAGGTGAGAATGTTTATAGCTTTAGTGTGCTTTCAAATGATGGGAGTCAATTATTTATTGCCGATAAGCTAGTTGTAAACAATGATGGGCTTCATGGAACTAAAGAAAAAGAAGGAGAGATTGCTCTTCAGAAAGGATGGCATAAAATAGAATTTTCATACTTTCAAGCCGGCGGAGGTAAATATTTAAAAGTATTTTGGAAAAGTAGTGAAATTAAAAGAACAG
>JAOZKQ010000250.1 GCA_029935275.1 Bacteroidales bacterium
AGCTTGCTATACTTGTTCCGAAATAACTAAAACGAAATCCCTTTAAAAAATTGCTAATAGCCATCGGGATAGCAACGAAACAGATGCATTAAAATAAATGCACATTAGGAAAAAATGGCAAAAATTAAATTTTTATGTGAATCATAATAATTAATTGAAATATAGATAGATACTGAATTTTTGTTATTTCTTATGAATTAATCAGGTTAAAACATAACTTTATATCCAAATTAAAAATATTTCAACAACCAACTAAATTCTTAAATTATGGCTAAAAAAAATGTCATTATTATCGGAGCTGCCGGAAGAGATTTCCACAACTTCAACACCTATTTTCGCGATAATGAAGATTACAATGTGCTAGCCTTTACAGCTGCGCAAATACCTGATATTGATGGTAGAAAATATCCAAAAGAGCTAGCCGGGAAATTATATCCGGATGGCATTTCAATTTACGAAGAAAAAGAGCTACCTGATCTGATAAAAAACCTTAAAATAGATGATTGTGTTTTTTCATACAGTGATGTAACCTATCAGAAGGTTATGGCTACCAGTGCCATTGTCAATGCTGCCGGAGCGAACTTCATCCTACTGGGTCCAAATGACACCATGGTAAAAAGCACAAAACCAGTTATTGCTGTTGGAGCTACAAGAACAGGATGTGGAAAAAGTCAAACCTCACGACGAATAATTGAAATCCTGATGGAGAAAGGATTAAAAGTTATTGCAGTTCGACACCCCATGCCTTATGGAGACCTGGTCAGGCAAAAGGTCCAGCGCTTTGCCGAAATTTCAGACCTGAAAAAGCATGATTGTACCATTGAAGAAATGGAAGAATATGAACCCCATGTGGTAAGAGGAAATGTGATTTATGCAGGAGTTGACTATGAAGCCATTCTCAGGGCTGCAGAAAATGATCCGGATGGCTGCGATGTAGTTCTATGGGATGGTGGCAATAATGATTTTCCTTTTTACAAACCCGATTTGAACATAACAGTAATTGACCCTCACCGACCCGGTCATGAAACTTTTTATTATCCCGGGGAAGTAACTTTAAGGCTTTCCGATGTAGTAGTTATAAACAAAATAGACAGTGCCCCACCTGAAGGTATTCAAACCGTTAGGGACAATATTCGCAAACTGGCACCTAATGCTACTGTAATTGATGGGGCGTCCCCCATTAAAGTAGATGATATTTCTGTAATTACAGGAAAAAAAGTCCTTGTGGTAGAAGATGGCCCAACTTTAACACATGGAGGTATGAAAATAGGGGCAGGAACCGTTGCTGCAACTAAATTTGGTGCTACAGAATTGGTTGACCCAAGGCCTTACGTTGTTGGCAAATTAGCCGAAACTTTCAAAATTTATCCAAATATTGGCACCCTGCTACCGGCAATGGGCTATAGTGAGGAACAATTAGCAGACCTGGAAATGACCATTAATAATACTGATTGTGACTCCGTTATAATTGGAACGCCAATAGACCTGAACCGGATCATTAAAATCACAAAACCCAATACCCGTGTATATTATGATTTGCAGGAAATTGGCTATCCAAACCTGGAGGGAATATTGGATGATTTTGTTAAGGAGCATAAGCTATAGGAATCAAAATATCCATTAAAGGGAAGGGATGCGATATTCACATTTCCAGGGAGAATTATGTGTTAATTCTTCCTGAGGATACGTTTACCGGTAATTACAAGAATTACACCGAGTATGGTAATTATTCCACCTGTAACCTGCAAAGGGTGGGGGAAGACCCCAAAATACATGAATGCCCCAACAAGCACAAAAAGGCTTTTAGTGCTTGCTATTATTGTGACCCTGGAAACCTCTAAATACTTTAGTGAAGAATAATTAGTTATAGCTGAAAGAAAAGGTCCCAATAAAGAGCCCAAAAGCAAATTATAAATGGCTTTCCATGAAATAGCGATAGACACATCATTAGCTATTAATAAGACAATCGAAAAAATGAAAAGAAATAAAACACGGTTCATTGCTAAAACTCCCGGATCAATATCTTTGATAAATTTTTTAGAAATAATAAAAGCAACCGAAACAGCAAGACATGAAATAATGATATAACCAGTACCATCCATGAAAACTTCTGCAATACCTTTTCCTTTGCTGTAACTTATTATAAGTGCCCCTGAAATAGCCAGTGCAAAGCCAAGGGCCTCCAACAAATTAAACCGTTCTTTTAAAAATAAAATGCCAAAAGTTGCAACAAATACGGGGGTCAAATTCGTTAGAAACGAAACAATAGCCGGATTCTCAACCTTTTTTATAGCCATAAAGAAAAATGCAGTCCCAATAAGTTCTAACAAGCCAATTATAACTAAGGCCCGGTAAGCTTTCCTTTTTAATTTCATTATATTCCGGTACTTTTTCCCGGGTATGGAATACAATAAATTCCACAAAATGGCAAAGCCAAACCAATATACCCCAAATTGAAACAGATTGATTTCATTCAAAGCAGCTTTACTAAAAATAAATACATTCGACATGGCCAGAACGGCAATGAATGAAAGTATATATCCTTTTTGTTGATTACTTAAAGTCATACGTATTTATTCGACAATATGGGGGAATATTTACTAGATTTGCACCGGTAAGAGCAAGCCATTTACCTATTGGCACCAAAGATACCTTTTAATTATTAAGACAATACTACTATTTTGAATTTGCTTTATGCAGCCTTGTGCACATTCCTCGTAAACCTGCCTTTTGGATATTGGAGATGGAGCCTGAGAGAACTTTCAGTAAAGTGGTTCCTGGCAATTCATTTGCCCATCCCTTTAGTTATTGCTTTTCGTTTCATTTTTAACCTTGGATTTGCCCTTTACACCTATCCGGTAATGATTGCCAGTTATTTTCTTGGACAATGGTTAGGAGGCTATTTTCGAAAAAAGAAATTAGCAAAAGTAAAAACCAAACATATTGAATAAGTAGAATTCCGGCTAGTCTAGCTTAGGATTATTCATATTTCACCCTTTTCTTTATCTCCTCAGTTTCTTTTTCATAACCGGGCTTCCCAAGCAAAGCAAACATATTCCGTTTGTAAGCTTCCACTCCAGGCTGATTAAAAGGATTAACTCCCAGTGTATATCCACTTATGGCACAGGCCATCTCAAAGAAATATATCAATTGTCCCAAATGATGCTCATCCAAAGAATCAATTTCAATCTTAATATTCGGTACTCCCCCTTCAACATGGGCAAGTAAGGTTCCCAGCTCTGCCATTTTATTCACTTCATCAATTCGCCTCCCGGAGAGGTAGTTTAATTTATCCAGATCTTCTTTTTCAGAGGGTACAAGTACTGTGTTTTTTGATTTTTTAATAGAAATTACAGTCTCAAACAAATCTCTTCTCCCCTCCTGGATATACTGGCCCATTGAATGCAGGTCGCTGGTAAAATCAACACCAGCCGGGAATATACCCTTGTTATCCTTCCCTTCACTCTCACCATACAATTGCTTCCACCACTCTGATAAATAATGAAGCTTCGGGTCATAATTAACCATTATTTCGATAAATTTATCTTTTCTATATAAAGCATTGCGGGTCGCAGCATACAAAGCTGCCGGATTTTCCATAAAAGGGACACTCTTCCCGGTTTTAGCTCTCATTTTCCCCGCTCCCTCAAGTAAAGCTTTGATATCAACTCCTGAAATAGCAAGGGGTACCAGTCCAACCGGAGAAAGAACAGAGAATCTACCCCCCACATCATCTGGTATTACAAAGCTCCTGTATCCTTCTTTTTCTGCCAATTGCCTTAAAGCACCTTTATGTTCATCCGTAATTGCAATAATTCGTTTCCTTGCCTTTTCCAGGCCTGCTGACTGAACCAGGTGATCTTTCAATAAACGAAAAGCCAGAGCGGGCTCAGTTGTAGTTCCGGATTTCGAAATTACACAAATCGCGTAGGCCTTGTCTTTTAGGAATTCAAGAAGATCAAAAAGGTAATCCTCTCCTATTTGCTGACCGGCAAATATAATTTCAGGGAACTCATTTTCATCTTTTGAAACAGGGAAATTTGCTGAGATTGCATCGGAAACCGCCCTGGCCCCCAGATAAGAACCACCAATTCCGATCACAATCAGGTATTTTACTTCCTCTTTAAATTCATTAGCAATTACAGCCATCTCTCCAAAGGTTTCTACATCCATTGATACAGGAAGATCAAGCCAACCCAAAAAGTCACTACCTTCACCTGTTCCATTAAAAACTGTCTTTACACTTTGGTTCATTTCATTTTCCA
>JAOZKQ010000696.1 GCA_029935275.1 Bacteroidales bacterium
AATGTAAGAAACAAATATATCCTTGTTTTGGAACATCCCTCTGTTCGTCTGGTACTCCTGGATTCATTAATTTATACAAATCTTTCCCCTGCACTGGGCTTACTAGGTAAGGAACAACGGTATTGGCTTTCAGAATTTCTGAAAACAAATGAAGATAAACCAATCATCCTATTTTTCCACCATAGCCTGGGCGATGGTGATAGTGATCTGCAGGATATAGACAGACTTTTCGGACTGATCCGGCCACATAAGCAAGTTAAAGCCATTTTTTATGGTCATTCCCATGTTTATAATTTTTCTGAACATGAAGGAATCCATTTAATTAATCTTCCTGCATCCGGTTATAATTTCAGGGACCAGGATCCTGTAGGATGGGTTGAGGCCTCTTTCTCATCAACAGAGGGAAACTTTAAGCTACATTCTATAGGTGGAAATATGAAAGGTGATGGAATAAGTAAGAAGCTGACTTGGAGGAAGTGAGAGTATAGGAAGTCGGAAGACCGGTGACAGTTAACAAGGAACAGAGAATCAATCAGTAAAGGGTCGTGAATTTGATTGTAATTATTGGTTATTCATTGTAATTTAATAACTATTCGTATTAATATCAAAGTCAGAAGCTGGAAGACAAAGGAAACAAAGAAGAGTTTTAAGTGTTGAGTGGTAAATGTTGAATTGACAAAAAGACGGAAGTCGGAAGACCGGTGACAGTTAACACCCCTGCTACCGCGCAAATCCTTTCGCGTGATTACTTCATATAATCAAAAAAGGCACAGATTATCCCAAAGGAATCACAATGTGATAATTTAGCACTTGCGTAGGCCTGCCTGCAAAAAGGCCAGGCCACCCTGTCATAACAGAATACGTCATGACACCCTGGCTTGCCGTATTTAGCATAGGATAATTTCCTGGTTTCCAAACGTTCCCATGTCCTTTGGACGATGGGAAGTTTTACTTTAAAAAAGGAGGGGAATTGATACGTATATGATTAAGCAAGTTTGCTTTTTTAAGCTCTGAAAGAGCATAATATCATAACCCGGGGTGAAACCCCGGGATCACAAGGCATACAAACAAGCCCGGTGCAATGAAATGCCTGATAGAAAACTATTGCTAAGCAGCGCCGGAATGAAATACTGAAATCTTTTTTTTTAGTACCCACGCGAAAGGATT
>JAOZKQ010000251.1 GCA_029935275.1 Bacteroidales bacterium
GACCAAAACTTTTATTAATAAGTAATCGAAAAAGCGTAACTTTGCAGCTTCATAAATTTAATGTATAGATAATGGGTGTATTTGATGGTGTTGTAAAAAAGATTTTTGGAAATAAATCCGATAGGGATATTAAAGAGGTTTCTCCAATTGTTGAGAAAATAAAATTAGCATATAATGATGTTGTAGGATTAACGAATGACGAGCTAAGAAGTGCTTCACTTGAAATGAAGGCTTATGTACAAAACAGTATTAAGGATGATGAAGACAAGTTACATGAGCTTAAGGAGTTAGCTGAGAGTGATGAGCTTTCAATTGATGAAAAGGAAACCATTTATAATAAAATTGATAAGCTTGAAAAATTTATTGATGAAAAGCTGGATAAAACTTTGGATGAAGTGCTTCCAAAAGCCTTTGCTATTGTAAAAGATACGGCTCGTCGTTTTAAAGAAAATGAAGTTCTGGAAGTTACTGCAACAGATTTTGACCGGCAACTGGCTGCAAGAAAGGATAATGTTGAAATTAAGGGGGATAAAGCATTCTATAAAAATCAATGGATGGCTGGTGGGGTAATGACTACCTGGGATATGGTCCATTATGATGTGCAATTAATAGGTGGGGTAGTTCTTCATTCCGGGAAAATTGCTGAAATGTCCACTGGTGAAGGTAAAACACTGGTTGCAACTTTACCCGTATTCCTTAATGCAATTGGAGGGAAAGGGGTACATCTGGTTACTGTAAATGATTACCTTGCAAGAAGAGACTCGGAGTGGATGGGGCCAATATATGAATTTCATGGTCTGAGTGTAGAATGTATTGATAACTATCAGCCCAATTCCATAGAACGCAGAGATGCTTATAATGCAGATATCACATTTGGTACAAATAATGAATTTGGCTTTGATTATTTGCGTGATAATATGGCTATTAATCCTAAGGATCTGGTTCAGCGAAAGCATAATTATTCCATAGTGGATGAGGTTGATTCAGTGCTAATTGATGATGCCCGAACCCCTCTTATCATTTCCGGACCCACCCCTCAAAGTGATATTCAGCATTTTGAGTCACTTAAACCCAAAGTAATTTCACTTTTTAATGCCCAGAAAAAACTGGTAACCCAGATCCTGGCTGGCTCAAGGAAAGAAATATCCGCTGGTAATACCGAAAAAGGAGGCTTCCTTCTCTTGCAGGCTTTTAAGGGACTCCCTAAAAGTAAGGCACTTATAAAATTTTTGAGTGAAGAGGGAAATAAAAGTCTGATGCATAAAACAGAGAATTTCTATATGCAGAACAATAGTAAAGAAATGTATAAAGTTACCGATGAACTTTTTTTTATTATTGACGAGAAGCAAAACTCTATTGAAATAACTGACAAAGGCCTGGATCTGATTTCTACAAGTACTGAGGATGCCAGCTTTTTTATTTTACCTGATGTTGGAGCTCAGATTGCCGAGCTGGAGCGATCGAGTTTGAGTGAAGAGAAAAAACTTACTGAAAAGGACAGGATTCTTCAGGATTACGCTGTAAAATCAGAACGGGTTCATACCATGAATCAATTGTTTAAAGCCTATACTTTGTTTGAAATTGACATTGAGTATGTGGTTATTGACAATAAGGTGAAGATCGTTGATGAACAAACCGGCAGGATCATGGAAGGCAGGAGATACTCTGATGGGCTTCACCAGGCGATAGAAGCCAAAGAAAGTGTAAAAGTAGAGGCTGCCACCCAAACCTTTGCTACGATTACATTGCAGAATTATTTCAGAATGTATCATAAGCTGGCTGGTATGACGGGTACTGCTGAGACTGAAGCAGGTGAATTGTGGGATATCTACAAGCTTGATGTGGTAGTAATACCAACAAATGTTCCTATTATCAGAGATGACAGGGAAGACCTGGTTTACAAAACGAAGAGGGAAAAATATAATGCTGTAATTGATGAGATAGTAAAGCTTACAAAGCAGGGGCGGCCTTCACTTGTGGGTACTACCTCTGTTGAGATTTCAGAGCTTTTGAGCAGGATGCTTAAAATAAAGGGGGTTAACCATAATGTATTAAATGCTAAGCTTCATCAGCGGGAAGCTGATATTGTTGCCATGGCAGGAAAACCCGGTCAGGTAACTATCGCTACTAATATGGCTGGTAGGGGAACTGATATTAAATTACCAATGGAGGTAAAAGAGGCTGGTGGTCTTGCTATTGTTGGTACAGAAAGACATGAATCCAGACGTGTTGACAGGCAGTTAAGAGGCCGGGCAGGCCGTCAGGGTGATCCGGGTTCATCACAGTTTTTTGTTTCACTTGAGGATGACCTGATGCGTTTATTTGGGACTGAAAGAATTTCAGGCCTCATGGATAAAATGGGACTGGAAGAAGGGGAGGTTATTCAGCACTCATTAATTACAAAATCTATTGAACGTGCTCAGAAAAAAGTGGAGGAGAATAACTTTGGTATTCGTAAAAGGCTTTTGGAGTATGATGATGTAATGAATTCACAAAGGGAAGTTATCTATAAAAAGAGAAGACATGCTTTATATGGAGAACGCTTAAGTGTGGATATTGCTAATATGATGTATGATGTATCTGAAAACCTTACAGACCTTTATCATAAGGGGGGCGATTTTGAAAGTTTCCAATTTGAATTGTTAAGGACCTTCTCTGTGGAACCTCCTTTTTCGGAAGATGAATTTTTGAAGGCGAATCCAAATGAGATTGTGGAAAAGATCAATAAACTGGTTTTGGAAACCTATATTAGAAAAGAGGAGGCTATTGCCAGTCAGGCATATCCTGTAATTAAGGATGTTTACAGAAGGCAATCACATGTTTATGAGAATATTGTAGTACCGGTTAGTGATGGTACCAGGGTTGTGCAGGTAATTACCAATCTGGAGAAGGCAGCAAAGTCTGAAGGTAAAGAATTGGTTAAATCCTATGAGAAAACAGTTATCCTTTCTACTATTGATGATGCGTGGAAAGAACATCTAAGAGAGCTTGACGAATTGAAGCAATCAGTACAGTCTGCATCTTACGAGCAAAAAGACCCATTGCTTATTTATAAATTTGAGTCTTTCGAGTTATTTAGAAATATGATTGCTTCAGTAAATAAGCTGGTGATAGCAACTTTGATGAAAGGACAAATACCTGTTTCAGATCCAAATGATGTCAGGGAGGCAGGAGAAAGAAGGAGCCTGGATACAAGCAGGATGCAAACATCAAAAACAGAAGCTCCCTCTTATGCTAATTCATCAAGTACCGGAGGCAATGAACCTCCACAGAAAGCTCAACCGGTAAGAGTTGATAAAAAAGTTGGTAGAAATGATCCTTGTCCCTGTGGTAGTGGTAAAAAGTATAAGAATTGTCATGGACGTCCGGGTGCAGGTGCCCCAACGCAGGTACCTGCTGGCAGGTAGAAGTTTTGTGGATTTCTATTATTCTAGGGTTTGCTGAAAAAAACAGCAACCATTTTGTCCATTATACCTTAATATTCTTTTAGTAGAATGAAGTGGAAGTTAAGGCAATGTTGTAAAAGTAAAAGTCATGATTAATGTGTGTTATGGCTTACACAAACTTGCAACATGCAACCCGCAACCCGAAACTAAAATGCAAACTTTATTATTCCCCGAAGGGTTTTAATTAGTGATTGATTTAATTTCTTATCTCAGGAATTGAGCTATCTTATCGTATGTTTCTTTATTAACCGGAGTAAGAGGTAGTCTTACTGCATTGGCTACGAGCTTCATATGGTTAAGTACTGCTTTAATACCGGCAGGATTTCCATCAACAAAGAGCAGGTCAATAAGGTCGGTAAATTTGAAGTGAATTTCCCGTGCTTTTTTATAATTTTCCTTTTGTGTCATAGATACAATCTCGCTGATTTCTTTTGGAAAAGCATTCGCAAGAACTGAAATAACTCCAGCTCCCCCCAGGGAGGCAATAGGAATTGTAAGTGCATCATCACCGGATATGATTAAAAAGTCATCGGGTTTGTTTTTTACAATTTCAGTAACCTGGGTCAGATTGCCGGAAGCCTCTTTAATAGCAATTATGTTTTTTGAATAATGAGCAAGTCTGAGACATGTTTCTGCAGTTATATTAACCCCCGTTCTTCCAGGAACATTATAAAGGATAATGGGGGCCGGGCTAATCGATGAAATAGCTGAATAATGTTTGAACAAACCTTCCTGGGTAGGTTTATTATAATATGGGGCAACGGAAAGTATGGCATCAATCCCTTCAAAACTTTTTCCTTT
>JAOZKQ010000252.1 GCA_029935275.1 Bacteroidales bacterium
TGGGCCAGGCCTTCAGGAGTTTAAATTGGCTGAAAGTGAAATACCTTTAAAATCCTTGATAACTGCCACTCCTGACCCGAAGACCGGGCAGGTGATAATTGAAGAAGCAGGTGAAAAAGTTTTGCGGTATAATTATCATACTGTTTATGAAAAGGATGTGATCCGCTTTGTTAATGAAAAAGAAGAGTTACACAAAAGAACAAAGAAGGATACTTTTGTAACAAGCAGTATTTATGCAGTGCCACGTAGTGATTATATTCATCCTTTATATGGGCTGGAAGGTGAAATGCTGACAAGGGATTGGCCTGAAGGCGGGCATCCTCATCACCGGGCTGTTTTTTGGGCCTGGCCTGAGGTGGAATATGGATCTGAAAGTGGCGATATATATGCTTTGCAAGGTGTTTTTGCCCGGCCTACAGGAGAAATTGAATATATAAGCGGTCCTGTATATGCACAGATTGCAGCCGAGAACTTATGGATGTGGGAAGATACAGAACCAATTGTACGTGAGCAGATTGTAATAAGGGTTTATCGTGCATCATCAACAAGCAGGCTTATTGATCTGACTATTAAGCTGCTTGCTTTAAAAGATAGTATCAGTATTGCAACCCGGAATACCGATAGTTATGGTGGTTTGAATTTGCGGATGATGAGCCCTGAATTGCAGGAGATATCATTTTTTACAGATGAGGCTGGTTCAAAGCCAGTACGTTCATGGTCCGATTTTAACGGAATCTTTGCAGGAAATAAGTCTGTTTCAGGACTCATGGTCCTGCAACATAAGGATAATCCCGAATATCCTGGTGACTGGGTTCAATATCCAAACCTGGCATGGGTACAGCCTACATTTCCAACATCAGGTACAAGATATCCCCTTAGTAAAGATGAATCTCTGATATTACGCTATCGTCTTATAATTCACGCAGGAGGAAAGCCTGATATTGGTATTTCTGAGCAGAATTGGGATGCGTTTAATAATGCCTCAGCACCGGTGACTGCTTTTGAGTAAATTGAAAAATAAAATTCCTGAAAAATCGGGAATGTTATGCTTTTGATTAACTTTATCAACTAAACTATTTCAATAATCATGAAAAACAATTCCCCATTTACCCGGAGACAATTTGTAAAAACAAGCTCTGTTGCTGCATTTGCTGTGCCACTTATTATGAAATCTTCCTTTGTTAGCGGTAAAAATTTCACCGCACCAGGTGATAAAATCAGCCTTGGCATAATTGGCTGTGGTGGATTAGGCAAAGCTAATCTTGCCGCCTGCGCAAAGCATCCTGACATTGTTGTAACAGCAGCATGTGACGTGTGGAAGGAAAGATTAGATCCCGTTGTGGCACTTCATAAAGATACATGTACTGCTTATACCGATTACAGGGAATTACTTCAACACAAAGATCTTGATGCTGTAATTATTGCTACCCCTGCGCATTGGCATGCAATACAGGCTATTGAGGCAGCTGAAGCAGGCCTTGATATATACCTGCAAAAGCCAATGACAATGCATATGGGTGAAAGTCTGGCAGTACGAAACGCAGTTAAAAAATATAATGTTATGTGTCAGATAGGCACACAGATTCATTCAAGTGAACACTATCGACGAATGGTTGAGTTGGTACGTTCAGGAAATTTAGGGGATATTGCTACAGTACGAACATTTAATGTTATGAATGAGGCTCCTAATGGTATAGGCCTTGGTAATAATACAAAGAAAATACCTGAAGGAATGGATTGGGATATGTGGGTTGGTCCTGCCCGGATGCAGCCCTTTAACCCAAATTTGGTAAAGGATGCATTTTACCATGGTTCCTGGATGGACTTTAGTGGAGGTTGGACACCTGGCATGGCACCCCACATTACAGATTTGCCAATCTGGGCACTGGAGTTGGATTATCCAACTGAGATTAGTGCAATGGGTGGAAGATATATTATTAAGGATGATGGAGATGCCTATGATAATCACGAGGTTATCTGGCGTTATCCAAACCTGACAATGACATGGATGAGTTCATTAACAAATAGTTATGGATTTGACTTTCAGCGCAGTCAGGAGACCAGGCGCAGACTTGGTATATACTTTCATGGTGTAAACGGGACTTTATTGACAGATTATTCCACTCATGAGATATTGCCTGAAGGTGGCAGGATGAAAGATATGGAAACTCCTCCTAAATCAATTGCACCCTCACCAGGACACGAGCTTGAGTGGATAGATTCTATTAAGTCGCGCAAACAACCTTCCTGCAATCCCGGATACCATATAAAAGTTGATATACCTATACAATTAAGTGTTTTGTCAATGAAACTTGGAAGATCTATAAAGTTTGATCCCGAAACAGAGCAAATTGTTGGAGATAGGGAAGCCGCAAAACTGGCAATACCGGAATACCGTGCCCCCTGGAAATTTCCATCTAAATATTTGTAAAATGGAATGACACAGGATTGTACATCTCCATTTCATTTACTCATTTTAGCATTCAAGCATTTTAGCATTTAATAATTCGTAATAATTATGAACCATTCTGATCGTAGAAATTTTATTAAAAAAACCACTATAGCTGGCCTGGGTTTAGGCCTGGCAGGCAGTGCTTCCGGTATTTACGAAAATACAGACAAGAAAAAAGGAAAGAGAGTGGGTATGATTGGCCTTGATACCGGACATAGTGTGGCCTTTACGAAAGCCCTTAATGATCCCTCAGCCGGTGATAAGTATGGTGGATATAAAGTAGTTGCTGCATATCCTAAAGGTACTGATGATATTGAAGAATGGAAAAATAGAATTCCGGAATTCACAGAAGAAGTTAAGAGCCAGGGAGTTGAGATAGTTAATTCCATTGAGGAAATGTTGAAGGAAATAGATGTTGTTTTACTTAGCTGTATTGATGGAAACAAGCATCTTGAGCAGGCCCTGCCGGTATTGAAGGCAGGAAAACCTTTGTTTATTGACAAACCATTTGCAGCTTCTTTATCTGATGCCTATTCAATAGTTGAGGCTGCCAAACATTATAATGTACCCATGTTTTCTTCTTCTTCATTAAGGTATATTGATGGAGCAAAGGAAATAGCTGAGGGAACGATTGGAAAAGTTATTGGGGCAGAAGCTTATAGCCCGGCGCATATTGAGGAGCATCATCCTGATCTGTTCTGGTATGGTGTGCATGGTGTGGAAATCCTGTTCACAATTATGGGCACGGGTTGTAAAAGTGTAAAACGAACTTTTACAGAAAATACTGATTTTGTTGTAGGTGTATGGGAAGATAACCGAATTGGTAGCTATCGCGGAATACGTGAAGGAAAAGGAAGTTACGGAGGAACGGTTTTTGGGGAAGATGGTATTTCAGTGCTTGGAAAATATCAGGGTTACACTCCTTTGCTTGAAAAGATAACGGAATTTTTTAATACCGGGATTCCTCCTGTTTCCAGTAATGAAACACTGGAAATATTTGCATTTATGCAGGCAGCTGAAGAAAGTAAGCAACAGGGTGGCATTTCGATTGATATTGAGTCGGTAGTGCAAAAAGCAAAAACGGCCGCTTCTAAAAACAGAATTACCTGAGATCAGTTTCCTTATTTGCAATAAATATTTTTTCAACTATAAATATCATCCTGCGAAATTAATATTTCATCAATATTTGTTAGAAAATCATTGGTTTAGGGTTTGTTTTATTAATAATATTGGGGAGACAAAAATCTTAAAATCAAACAAATTCTTTTATATGTGCTGTTTGGTTTATTAAAACATTGGGTATTATTTGAATTTGAGAATTGTTTTTTGAAATTTGGTATTTATTCATGACTGAATATGGATATTTACTCAAAATCTATTTAAATCTGCATATCATGAAAAAGGAAAAAGTACTGAACCTACTAAATGAAGCAGAAAATCATTTAGTAAATGAGCTACTGCCATTCTGGTCAAAACGCATTAAAGATAAGAAAAACGGTGGGTTCATAACCCATTTTGATAAAAACGGGAATGATACCGGCGAAGATGAAAAGTCATTGATAGCCCAATCGAGGATGGTATATACGCTTTCATCAGCTCATCGGGCAGGATATGGCTCAGGCGAATTTGCTGAACTGGCAAAATGGGGAGTTGACTTCATGCTTGAGAAGATGTGGGATTACGAACATGGTGGTTTTTTTTGGATGTTGGACAGGGCTGGAAATGTGAAGATTGAAAAAAAGATTTTATATGGTCATAGTTTTGCCATTTATAGTTTGGCTGAATATACATTGG
>JAOZKQ010000697.1 GCA_029935275.1 Bacteroidales bacterium
ATATTTACTGCATTTTTTGTTTCCTTGATTTATGTTGTTCAATCAGCTTGATTATCTTATTCTAACTCTGAACCAATGACAATAAAATATTATTGCCGGGATTCCTTTGGTTGAAAAGATACTTGAAGGTATTGCACTTTAGGATTTTTTTCCGGGCTTAGTGTAAAGAAAATATCTATAGCACCATTCTCTGTTTGCAATTTAAAACTACCCCTCAGTTGATTAAGAGGCTTCATTTCATCCGTACTTTTAATAGCACCAGCCTTATCCAGTATTTCCTGTACCTCCAGCATTCGATGTTCCCTTGATTTGTCAAGGTAAAAGTTCTCAGCTAATATTTCTGCCTCAAGATTTGTGTCCCAGCTCTGAATCAATTGAGTAAGCTGCTCCTGTCTTTCTATTAAAATATTTGAAACAGGAAGCTCCCGTGGCTGTATGTCAATAATTTCAAAAAGCATTTTCCCAATCTTTTTAGCAGGGTATGGGGAGGTATAAGTGAGGTTGCAAAAAGCCATAATCCCTACTCCGTATTCTGGAAAAAACATATAATTACTACCATAACCGGGAAGTGCACCTCCATGTGAGATCCATTTGTTTCCATTGCAATCCTTAGTTATCGCAAGTCCAAATCCATAACCTGAAATAACAGCACATTGATCACCCTTCCAATCTGTGGCATCTGAATATAAATGAGAGAATTGTGGCCTATGCATTTCTCTGATTGTACTTCTTTTAACAGGCCCATTATCAGGTTCACTTCGGGAAGGCCAGGCAGAAAGATGAAAACCGACATATTTACTGAAGTCTTCAATAGAGGTAATCAATCCCCCCATGGCACCATAAGAGCCATCATGAAGCAGTGGCTCTATCTTCCACTGCTCATCTTCCCATCGGTATCCAATGGCTAACTGATGTTCCGGAACACTGTCGTATTCCCAGTAGGTATGATACATTCCCAGTGGTTGCAAAATTGTTTCTTTAATATATTCCTGATAGGGCTTTTCTGAAATTCTGGAAACAATATTACCCAGTAAGGCATAGCCTGTATTGCTGTACTCAAATTGAGAGGAAGGAGGGTTGGATAAAGATATGCCTTCTTTAATGAGGTCAATAAGCATTTGATCCGTTTCATCCAGCTGCCGGTCTCCCCATGGATTG
>JAOZKQ010000253.1 GCA_029935275.1 Bacteroidales bacterium
TTAGGTATGTGAGCAAATTAAATACTAAAATATTTCATAGTAATAAAATCGCTGAGTTATTCGGGGAAGCATGGATTGTTCCGTAGAAATAACTTTGTGGCAAATCCAGGGAAGTACGGATTGCAAATCCGCGCCAGCGAGGGCTAGCGAGGGGAGGGCTCCAAAACCCTCACTATGCTTAACGGAAATCGTTGCTTGCAAGCTGCCGAAACAGAAGATTAACTTAGTAAATTAAATGGAGAAAAGAATATATATAAAAGAGTGGTTAGAATTAAAACCATACGAAAAACAAACATTAACAGATAGTTATTATCTAAAACTCTGTAATGCTGTAAAACATGCTATTACACTCAATAAGCAGTCCTTTGTCATACAAATGTATTTAAACGAAGAAGATATAAACTATTTGGCATGTTTTTTAACTTCATACCTCGAAGATATATTATCAGAAACCAATATTTGGAGTTCTTTTGTTAAAACGCACCAACGATTGTACAAAAAACAACTTCCGTTTTATAATTTAGATGAATATTACTTCGAAGAAATTAATCATCAGGACATAAGTTTTCTAATTTGGTATTTCCTTAACACAGTACAAGAAGAAAAGTTTATTCCTCCTTTTAACGATTTTATTGTTGAAATAGCAGAAAAAGTAATGGACGTTTTTGATGAAGCATGGGATTCTGCCCCGGAAAACAAGTATCTTAAAACGTTTTATCAGATAGACGAAAATGAAGAAGATTTTTATATCGCCCGTAATTTGATTGATACCGTTCTGTTTAAATCTTATTTGTTTCACCCAGATACCTTGTTGAAATTGAAAGAACAGGAGCTTAAAATAGTTGAAGAAAGTAAGGAAAAAGAAAACATAATGATGTTTTTAAACGAATACAGGGATAGTACACTGCATAAAAGCCATACTCGATTATTAAGCTATAAAGGTAAAGAATGGGCTTCCGGAATATTAGGGAATAATCATCCACTTAGTAAAGATTTTCAAAATATATCGCAAAGGATAAGTGGTTATTTTTTGTACAAAGGACAAGATGATTATGATATATTTATTGAGCATATAGCATCTGGTAAAAAATTTAAATTAACAAAAAAATCTTTTGACCATTCAGACAGGTTGAAAGAAGTAGATATAATACTGTTTATGGGGATTGTCCTATGGAAGAATGAATGGTGGTTTTCAGGAGTGCTTTTTCAACAGTCATTCAGTCCGGATTTAATTATAGGCGAAAAAAAATCATTTGAAAGCAGAATGGCTGTCAATTTTTTAGACCATAAAAAGCAGGATACGGAAGATTTGCTTAAAAAACAATTTGAAGCATTTAAAGATTTTAATATTGGTTCGCAAATAGCTTTTATGCCATCAGAAAGAATTGATGATTTTGTTAGAAATTATACGGAATATTTCAATAACTCATTAAACCTTTCTGACAAAGAAATAGAGAAAGCAAAACAAAGGTCACGAGAAGATGGTTTTTTTGGTACAGAAGAAGAACACAATGATTACTCGGAAGTATCAGAAACAGGTTTGGTGTTTTTTAACCCTAAAAGTGGCGTTGAGATTGCTTTGGCTGTGAATTGTGCTTTCCCATTACCCAATAATCCTTTCTTTGAAGCTGAACGTAGTGAAGATGATATTATGATCTTATTAATTTCAGAAGAAATGTCAACTGAACTGGCAATGTATTGTATTGATAATTGTAAAACAAGATTGCCATTTTTTAACGAAGGTGTTGGGAAAATGTACCTGGAAGATATCGACTTCTTACTTCGATTTTGGAAAAAAAATAATTACCACTCAAAACCGTCAGTAACATATACAGGACAAGTTGAGAAAGCAAGCAGGTAATACCCATTTTATATGCTTGGGCTTGATAGTGTTGATAGATAATTTTATCGTCTTCAAATGAATCTTAAGAATAAAAACAGATAAACTGGTAGCATTATGAGAAAAACATTTATTATTATAGTATCTATTATATTAAGTGGATGTAATTCTTCAAACAATTCTACTTTTGAACCAACTGTTGAATCTCTTCAACAATACAAAACTCCTGAATGGTTTAAGGATGCCAAGTTCGGTATTTATTGCCATTGGAATGCGCAATCAGCATCCAGGAGCAGGCATAGCGGGTGGTATGCACGTAATATGTACCAGGAGGGGCATCCTGCTTACATTGATCATCTTAGGAATTGGGGACATCCCTCAGAAGTTGGTTACAAAGACATTATTGAAGCATGGAATGCGGATAAATTTGATGCTGCACATTGGATTAGCCTCTTTAAAGATGCGGGGGCAAAATATGTAATGACCATGGCAGTACATCATGATAATTTTGATTTTTGGGATTCTAAATATCAGCCTCGTTGGAACTCCCTGAATTACGGACCAAAAGTAGATGTTTGTGGGGAAATGAGAAAGGAGAGTTTAAAAGCCGGTCTTCGCTGGGGTGTTCGTACACACCTTGCCCGGTCATATAGTTGGTTTCAGACTAATAAAGGGGCTGATAAAAAAGGAGACAAAATTGGCGTACCATATGATGGAAACAATCCGGAATATGAGGACTTATACATAGAAAAGGCTACTCCTGAGCAGATAGGAGAAGAATATAATCAAATTCGCCATCCTCTGATCCCATCTGAAAAATGGGTTACAAACTGGAAAAACAGAATGTTTGACCTTATTGACAACTATCATCCAGACCATTTCTATTTTGATGGAGCTGTACCATTTATGAATGACAGTGGTCGTGTAGGATTAGAGGTAATGGCACATTATTATAATCACAATGCAGCTCGCCATGGCGGTGTGAACCAGGGTGTGATGATGATAAAAAACATTAAAGATCATGGATTTTATTATGATAAAATTTCATCCGTGGTCCTTGAGCGTACCAGAGAGAATAACATAGTGGAGATACCTCGTGAAACAGAGAATTCTACCGGCCCCTGGTTTTATACCGGAGATGAAACAGGGTATCGCAGTTCAAAAAGCCTGCTACATGAAATGATAGATGTGGTATCAAAGAATTGCAATTTTGTATTAAACGTACCTCCCAGGCCGGATGGGACTTTTGACGACAGTTCATTGGAAATCCTGAAAGATTTTGGACAGTGGTTAAGAAAGAACGGAGAGGCAATTTACGGTACCCGGCCCTGGTTTATTTTTGGAGAAGGGGATATAAGGTTCACAGTCAAAGAAAAAACCCTTTATGCTATTTACCTGAATAAACCAGATGAAAAAATATTGATCAGTTCGTTTCAATCATGGCAAGCACAAGATATTGAGTCAATAGAACTTTTAGGGTCTGACGAAAAAGTGGATTGGGAATTTTCCGGGGGCAGACTTGAGTTAATGACTTCAAAGGAGTTTGAAGATGAGCTGGCCTATGTTTTCAAAATAAAATGTTCAAAGCTGCTTTCTGAACTTCCTTATGGAGTAGTCGGATTGCAGTCGTCTGAAGAAATTAATAAGGAAAATAAGGAAAAATATGGAGCAGATGGGGATGGAGGTCATACTTTACCTGATAGAAAATGACATGTAACTATTAATTTTCTTAAACCTTATCTAAAGGTTTCCTGATTTTTATGCGCATTTTTTTAAAAGCAGAAGGGCTCATACCAATGATCTTTTTAAACTGATTGGAAAGGTGTTGTACACTGCTGTAACCTGTACGGTAGGCAATTTCACTTAAAGTCAGCTCATCATAAATCAATAATTCCTTCACTTTTTCAATGCGTTGCAATATGACATATTTTTCGATGGTTAAGCCTTCTACCGAAGAAAAAAGATTGCTGAGGTATGAATAATCGTAGCCCAGTTCCTTGGAGATATAGTCGGAAAAGTTGACCTTACCCACCAGTTCCGGATCATAATGGACATAATTAATTACCTCCGTCCGTATCCTGTCAATTACCTGGCTTTTTTTATCGTCAATCAATTCAAAATCAATTTGTTTTAATGCTTGTTCTATTTGGTGAAGCATGTTTTCATCAATAATTCCTTCAATAATTACTTCTCCCAATACCACTTTCAGTGGTTTTAGCCCCAGTTTTTCCAATTCATCCTGAACTGCCCAGATGCAGCGCTTGCAAACCATATTTTTGATATGGATACTTGTGTTTTCCATCATACAAAGTTAATAATTATGTAATGGTAAAAAAAGTGATGATATTCATATCAGGGCAAACGCATTA
>JAOZKQ010000254.1 GCA_029935275.1 Bacteroidales bacterium
AACGAAATCCCTTTAAAAAATTGCTGATAAATAGGGATCCCTGTTCAACTCCCAAACGAATAAGATTTTTCCTTTTCCGTTCGGATTTCTTCTCCGTCAGCTGACGGACCAAATGCAATAGCGGAGTCTGTTACGTAACCATCCGTCCATTTCTTTGAGTTTGTTCTGAATACTTGCCATACGGAAAGCATTCATCTAAGCTCGCTGAACCTGATTGAGTTTTTGGGTACGTTCATCGAAACTCATTGGAGTAGTTTTTCGGGTAATGGGTTTTAGCTTTTGCTTTAGCTTTTTCCAACTCCTTGCAGATACGATCAGTTGATACTTGCCCTTTCCGCAAATATAAGGGCAAACTGTTGATACACCCTTCCAAAGGATCTGTCCGTTCTTTCAAAATAAGATAAATCAAGGCGGTGAAAGTCTCACATACGGTTCTTAGGGGGCGTAAGCTACCCTGTCCTGCAAGGTGAAAAAACATTCCAACATAAAACAAACTGTCCCATATTTATACTATTTTTGGGACAAATAATATTCAATGTCAGTATTAAAACAAATAGAAAGTATCTTAAAAAAGAAAAAGCCTGGAGAAATTCTGTTTATCTTAGATTTTCTTGAAACAAGTGATTACGATACCGTTGAAAATCACTACAAAGGTTGACAGAAAAAGATGTATTAATCAGGCTTTCTAAAGGAATTTATTATTATCCCAAAAATGATAAATTATTGGGATTAGTTTACCCTTCTGCCGAACAAATAGGAAAAGCAATTGCTAAAAGGGACAAAGCCCGTATAATTCCGACAGGCTCTTATGCAATGTACCGCTTAGGGTTAACCACACAAGTTCCAATGAATGTGGTATATTTAACCGATGGTTCTGCACGAAAGGTTCAAATAGGCAAACAAACAATCGTATTCAAAAAACCAAGCCTAAAAAATCTGATTGCAAAAAACCAATTAAGCAACATAATCATACAAGGATTACGGGCAATAGGTAAAGAGAATATAACTCAAGCCCATTTATTAAAGATTAAAAAAATAATCTTTGACAGTAACGAAATGGACGATTTACACAACAATATCATATATGCACCAGTCTGGATTCAGAAAATAGTTTTGGTATCCTAAAAGAAACTTAAAAATGAACAATTGGCTTAATTTTATTTCACTAATTTCTCAAATAAATCTTTAAAAACAGCATCGCGATTTACAGAATTTGCCATGCGTATAAAATGGCGTGATTTGTCGATGCTGTATGTAAGCTGATCTGTTAAAATGGGGCTGTGTACCAAATCGGTAGGCAGCCAGTTGGGGTTAACCAGCCATGCCACCCCGGTTACGTCCCAAATTACTTTCGACCAGGCCGTACGGCCACCACTGTATTCCACTACAATGTTGTAAAGGTAATCAGAAAGTTCGTTTTTACCTTCCAGGTAATATTTTAATTCAGGAATTGTGGTATGAAAGTGCGAAATTACCGGCCGGGTTGGTAAAATTACAAATGGTACTCCTGAGTTAAAAACCACCTGTGCCGCTACTACATCCTGTCCCAGATTAAATTCACGTTGATGTGGCCAGTCAAGGCTATTTCCACCTAACCAAACTACTACAATATTTTCAATAATTTTTGGTTCGATTAATATGGCAGAAGCAATGTTGGTAATACATCCGACAGGAACAACATAAAGCGGATCTTCAGGACTGCTTACCATAGCCTTCTTTATTAAATCTAAAGCAGCCTGGCTGTGTATTGGTTTGTTTACATCTCCAAGATACCTGTCGGAACCACGGAAAGCAAAACCATCTGGTGATTTATCAAGCATTTTTAGCAGCTTTAAAATCTCCTGGTAACTTTTTTCCATCCCGTCTCCCGGGCTTTCCGATCGATGATTTTTAAAGGGTGCAGCATATACTGCCTGTAAATCAATCTTTTCCGGAGAGAGTACGGCATATGCCAGTGCAAACTGATCGTCCACTTCGTTGTAAGTATCTGTGTCCAGGATCATTCGAACTTTTCCACTTGGTGGAATAAGTTGTTTTAATCGAAATTCATCATCGAGTTTTGGAAAGGTTTGGGCAGTTGCAGTAAATATTGCAAAACTTATCAGTAGAATTAGGAGTATTTTGAAATTCATAATAATATTTTGATTAAAAATTGTTTTATTAAAAAAAAGTCACCCAATCTTTTCCAATATCAAGATGAGGGTTTCCAATTTGCATTAAGGGCCAATCCAGATGGTTATTAAATATCCGTTTCCGTAATCTTCTCAATCGGAGTTAAATCCAATTTCCTGAATTCAACTTCAGAACCTTCAGCCTGAACAGCAATTTGCCCTTTGTTTGCAGTACAATCGTAACCATAATTTACTAGATCGCCATTCAGCCAAACTTTAACCTCATTCATCACACACTCAATCACCATGGTATTCCATTCACCCACCGGACTTTCTGAATCATCTGTCATGTTTAGGATTCTACGTTTTTTACCTTCTGTAATCCCCCACTCTTCTTTTTGGCCCCGGCGTTTTTCCATATCAGGCACTACAATATCTTCTACAATACACCAAAAATCCCCGGCATTTTCGTGGAACATTTGTACTTCTAACGATTTAGGGAACATTTTGTACAAAGCACGCGGCGTTGACGCATGAATTAAAACGCCACAATTACCGGGCTCTCCGGTAAACCGGTATTCCGCTACCAAGCTATAGTTTTGATAAACTGAATCGGTAATTAAATGCCCGGCGGGAGTCCCCAGGCTCACCAACATTCCATCGCGGACAATAAACGGATTAATAGTATCCGGATTATTATCCATAGCAGGAACATCAACATGCCAGCCGGTTAAATCTACCCCGTTAAACAAACTTGTTGTTTCGGGTTGGTTAGAAACGTTGCACGATGTAAAAGCTGTAACAACAAACGATAGTAAAAACAAATGTTTCATTAAAATGTATTTTAAGTTTATATATACCTGCCAACCCCTTGTAATTATATGAATTGAACAGAACAATTAATCAATAAAAATCTCTTTCAATTTTGCAAAAAACGCCTTTTTGCGTTCAGAACTAATTCCCCAGTTTACCGGCACGCTCTGGTAACCCTCATCAAAACCTTCATCATTCATCCTAAAATCGAAATACCCCCATGATGCATAAGCTTTTGTTGCTGCTATAAAATTATTTTCAGGTTGATCAAAATCAAAATGGTCGTCTTCATTAAAAACAACTGGCATAGGCTTGTACGATGGCAATGCCCGAACCTGTGCTACCATTTCAGTAATCCTGAAAGGAACTTTAACCCCGTTGCCATGAATTAAAACATAATCAGAAACAGAAACAATTTTATCTAATGGAATTGTATTGCCATTAAAACTTGTGGCAACTAATAGCTCCGGTGCTTTTCCTTTTATTCGTTCAATAAGTTCGTGAATTCTGTCTTGCTTAATTATTTCATGCTGATAAGCCCGGTTATTGCATTCATTTGCCACTTCAATAATTACATTAGTATATTCTTTATCAAGTATCCAGTCAATACTATTATCTACAGCCGCAATCACTGCATTTTCATCCTGCAGGCGTTCATCCTGCCCGAAATAAAAGAGCCCTAAAATTACGACCATTCCCAATTCATCAGCTCTTTCAATAATCCTACTCATTCTATGGGAAAAATCAGGGCGTAAAGTTCCATCAGGTTCAAAGGCATTATTTTCCCAGGCTTGGTTTTTTGAATAACCTTCAGGGCTACCTCCCTGAAAATTTATTGTAAAAGCAAACAGACCATGCATTCGCCATTCTCCCATAGCAGCAATAAACTCATTGGTATTTCTATTTGCATCCCATTCCCCTGTATCCGGATATTTCCATCTGGAAACCGTTTCAGCATTTAAATCATCGAAAACACCTTGTACCATCCTGGAATTTGGAAGCAGTCCTTCAACTGAAACACCATTCCAACTTCTGCCCTCAAACGTAGGATTCCCATTGATAAAAAACTTTTCACCCAATATAGAAACTTTTGTAGTTGGCTGAAATTCTTTTTCTGTTTTACAAGAAAAAAGAAGAAACAAAATCAAAATGTAAACTAAACTAAATTTCATTTTTTGAATATCTAAAAACTCCATTTATTTGCTTTTCAAACATCTTATGTAACTTTTAATTTGGACTTCATAAGTCCTTAGAAATAAAGCTTATAACATTTGTG
>JAOZKQ010000255.1 GCA_029935275.1 Bacteroidales bacterium
TTGATCAGGCCTTCTTATGTATTATCAGGTGCTGCCATGAATGTGGTTTCAAATGAAGAGGAACTGGATCATTTTCTGGGATTGGCAGCAAATGTTTCCAAACAATATCCGGTTGTGGTTTCAGAGTTTATTGAACAGGCAAAAGAAATTGAAATTGATGCGGTGGCGGATAAAGGTGAGATTGTAACCTACGCAATTTCTGAGCATGTAGAGTTTGCAGGGGTTCATTCTGGTGATGCAACCATGGTTTTTCCTCCTCAGAAAATCTATTTTGAAACTGTAAGAAGAATCAAAAGGATCGCTCGTCAGGTAGCCAAAGAATTAAATATTTCCGGCCCATTTAATATGCAGTTTTTGGCCAAGGACAATGATATAAAGGTTATAGAATGTAATTTAAGGGCATCAAGAAGTATGCCTTTTGTCTCGAAAGTATTGAAGATTAATCTAATAGAGCTTGCAACACGGGTGATGCTTGGTAAAAAGGTTGATAAACCCTCCAAGTCTCTTTTTGATCTGGATTATGTGGGTGTGAAGGCGCCTCAGTTTTCTTTTTCAAGGCTACAAAAAGCTGACCCTGTTTTGGGGGTTGATATGTCATCGACAGGAGAGGTAGGTTGCATAGGAGAAGGCTTTTATGAAGCTATATTAAAAGCTATGCTTTCAGTTGGATACCAGATTCCAAAAAAGAGTATTTTGTTATCAACTGGTCCTGCCCGTTCAAAAGTGGAATTAATTAACAGTGCCAGGGCTTTGCGAACTAAAGGATACAATTTATTTGCTACCAGAGGTACACAAAGATTTTTGCAATCAAATGGGATTGATGCTACCGCAGTTGCCTGGCCGGATGAGGAAGTTAAGCCAAATGCTATTGACCTGATAAGGAACAGGGAGGTGGATTTGATCATTAATATTCCAAAAGACCTTTCAAAATCTGAATTGGAAAATGATTATACCATCAGAAGGAGTGCGGTTGATTATAATATTCCACTGATTACCAATGCAAGACTTGCAAGTGCTTTTATTCTTGCATTTTGTAATCTTGAAAGAGCTGATATTGGAGTAAAGAGCTGGGATGAGTATTAATTTGTGTGTAGTATTAATGTCTGTATAGTCCTGTGAAAATGGATCCAAAAGAATCAAGATTTAGTATAAAAAGTTTTGTGAAAGGTGCTTCCTTTGGTGGAATGCTTCTGATTTTTGTTACAATTATTGGATTGGTATGGGCAAATTCAAAGTTCTATGATTCCTACCATCATTTGTGGCATAATGTTGAATTTGGATTATCTCTTGGAAGTTGGGAGTTAAAATCTTCACTGCATCATTGGATCAATGATGGGCTAATGGCTTTGTTCTTTTTTACTATTGGCCTGGAAATAAAAAGAGAAGTGCTGGCAGGCGAATTATCTTCAGTGAAAAAAGCAACGATGCCAATTGTTGCTGCTATTGGGGGAATGCTTGTCCCTGCCTTGATTTATGCAGCTATAAATTTCAATAATCCTCAAAACATTACTGGCTGGGGTATTCCAATGGCAACTGATATTGCGTTTGCACTTGGGATTATGTCTTTGCTTGGGAATAAAGTTCCTTTAAATTTAAAAGTATTTCTTACGGCCCTGGCAATTGCTGATGATCTTGGAGCGATAATGATTATTGCTATTTTTTATACTGATGCAATAAATGTAGCTGAACTAATTAATGCAGCAATATTTTTTGGTGTGCTTGTTATTGCAAACTGGATAGGCATACGAAAGACTGCCTTTTATGCTATTGTTGGTTTGCTTGGTGTTTGGATGTCATTTGTTTTCTCTGGTGTTCACGCTACGGTTGCCGGTGTTTTAATTGCTTTTACTATACCTGTAAAAGCTAAAGTGTCGGAACAGTCTTACATTGAAATGGCCAGTAGTTATATTGAAAAGTTTAGTAAAAAGCAATCAAATGATTCACCTTTACTTACGAATGAACAATCTCATATTGTTAGTGAGATGAATAAGCTAACAGAAGAAGCCCAGCCTCCTCTGCAAAAGCTGGAACATGCCTTACATCCTTTTGCTATTTATTTTATACTTCCTCTTTTTGCTCTTGCAAATGCAGGTGTCCATATCGAAGGTAATCTTATGGATCTGGTAATGCATCCTGTTTCAATTGGGATTGTTGCCGGCTTAGTCCTGGGCAAGTTTTTAGGGATAGCCATTTTTTCAAAACTGGTTGTTGCCCTTAAATGGTCTGAATTGCCGGAAGGTGTAAGCTGGGGACATATTTATGGAGTGGGCTTCCTGGCAGGGATAGGTTTTACCATGTCTATTTTTATTTCAGATCTGGCTTTTGAATCGGAAGAACTCGCCAAAGTTGCCAAGGTTGGTATTTTTATTGCATCCTTCCTGGCTGCAGTAATAGGCTATTTCTTTTTAAAATACAGTAAAAGCAAATAAGAAAGATTTTTCAACTGCCCTATATTTTTCAGCAATTTGAAAATAAGTGATTAATAGATGATTATAGTTAAAGAAGCATTAACAAAACATACCGGAGGAATTGTTGAGTTTCAGGTGGCAATGGCAATGGAAACAGAAAATCTACGGCTGGACAGAAATCTGGTTGAGAAAGGGGTAAAGGCAGTTTTTGATGATGTTGCAAAAGGAAAGTATTTTGTTGCCCTGGATGACAATAAGTTAATAGCTTCTTTAATGATTACTTATGAGTGGAGCGATTGGCGAAATGGAAATGTTTATTGGATACAGTCGGTGTATGTCTTGCCTGAATACCGTGGAAAGGGTGTTTTTAAAGAAATGTATTTACATATTAAGCTTAGCGTAAAAGAAACTCCCGGACTATCAGGAATCCGGCTTTATGTGGATAAACATAATCATAGGGCTCAGAAAGTTTATAATAAAATTGGTATGGATGGTTCACATTACCAATTATTCGAATGGATGAAATAAATAAGGACATATAATCAGATCAAATGATCCCTTGCTTTTCTAATTTGTCTTTATGGCTAACAGTTCCTGCAATTATAATTAGTGGACTTTACTTTTTGCTTATTTTTTCCTTTTATTTCGGGTGGAAAAAAATCCCGGAGTTTTTTCCTGGCAAATCATTGTTTTCAGGGAAGATAAGTGTTTTAATTGCTTTCCGGAATGAGGAAGGGTATCTTTCTGATTTAATAGAAGATCTGGTAGTTCAGACATTTCCAAAGCAAAGCTTTGAGGTTATTTTAATTGATGATCATTCAGTTGACAGATCCTATGAGTTAGTCAAAAGTTTAATTAAGGATTTGCAGGGCTTTGTGTTACTTTCAAGTAATGGCCATGGTAAGAAGCAGGCTCTTCATACAGGATTAGAATATTGCACAGGAAGCTTTGTTGTAACCACTGATGCCGATTGCCATATGGATTCTGAATGGCTGAGTAGTATTTCTGCATACTATCAGGATAAAAGACCGGAAATGATCCTTGGACCCGTTTTGCCATTAAAGGTGAAAGGCTTTTTTAATCAGTTGTTATCACTGGAGTTCTTTAGTTTGATTGCTTCAGTAGCGGGCTCTGCCGGATTGGGACATCCGGTATTAAGTAATGGGGCAAATATGGCATACAGAAAAGGTGTCCTGGATAATTTGGATGATCCATTTATGCAAACTGTAGCTTCTGGTGATGATATTTTTCTTTTGCAAAGCTTAAAAAGGGAGAAATCTTCCGGTATCCACTTTCTGAAATCCACTGATGCAGTTGTTCATGCCCATATTCCTTCAACAATAAAAGAATTCTGGCAACAAAGAATTCGTTGGGCCTCAAAAAGCAAGTTTTATACTGATTGGGATATGAAAATAACAGGCTTTCTTGTATTGCTGATGAATATTTATGTTGTACTTAGCTTGTTTGCTATCCTGTATCGAGCCCATTTTATTTTTTTATATCTGTTATTACTAATTATTAAGTCAATACCTGATTTTCTTTTATTAAGATCAGTTTTGACATTTTTTAAGAGAAAAGATTTACTAAAATATTTTATCCTTCTTCAATTCGCCTATCCTTTTTATATTACTTTTGTGGGATTTGCCGGCTTTTTTGTTTCAAAATATACCTGGAAGGGAAGGCAATTCTAAAAGTGTCTGCCTATAAAGTCCGCTATCTTCCCCGAATGGTCAGCAATTTTTTAAAGGGATTTCGTTTTAGTTATTTCGGAACAAGTATAGCAAGC
>JAOZKQ010000256.1 GCA_029935275.1 Bacteroidales bacterium
AAAGTAAACTCCTTGGTTTTCAAGACTTCGAAAGCCTTGTCTTTGACACCTTCTTATCAAAGACTTAAAAATGAAGTGTTTTTTTGCAGGCACTATAATAATAGCAGGCCAGGTTTAAACTCAGGGTGTACTTAAAGATACAGGTATGACTTTCCCATTAAAATATTGCTGTCCATTCAGGGCAAAATCGACAATGAATTCAGCCATCTTTTTTGCACTTATTGGCGCTTTATAGCCGGGAAATGCTTTTTCGAGCATTTCTGTCTGTACAGCCCCCAGAGCCAAATAATTACAGGAAATATTTTCTTCTTTGAGCTCTTCTGCCAGGCTTTCAGTTAGTATCGCCAGTGCCCCTTTTGAGGCACTGTAAGCCGATAAACCCGGAAATTTAGCACTGCCATTTATTCCACCCATGCTGCCTATATTCACAATATGTCCATTTTTGCTAAGTTTTAATAAAGGCAATAATTGTTGGATCAAGAGGTAAGGTGCTGTAAAGTTTACTTCTACAGTTTTGGCTAAAGTTTCATATGAAGTCTTCTGGAAGGATTGTGGGCTCAGAAAACCAGCATTATTGATCAGAATATTTAGTGAAGGAATCATTGATTCCAATTGATTAATGAATTCAGGTTTCTTTGTCCCTAAGTTTGTAAGATCAAAAGCTATGCTTTCTACCTGACTGTTTTTGTTTAATGACCTGCATTCCAGAATCAGGCTTTCAAGTTTCTTCTCATTTCTTGATAATGCGAAAATATGATGCCCATTTTGTGCCAGATTTTTTACTACTTCTCTGCCGATTCCCTGACTTGCTCCTGTAATAAGAATATTCATAATTAAAAATTTGATAAAATAAAAAACAGACATCTTATACAGACCATCAGGTTCCCAATATACGGCCTATGCCAGTTTTAGGGCATTAAATTAAGCTTAATGATCCATATTTTGGTTATATTTGAGGTATAAAATGTCTGAAAATTCAAAAAATATTTGATATTATACTACTTTTGCACGGTTATTGAGAGTGGTAGAGTGAAAAATTTATGTTACATGAGATCAAGTTTTAGTTTTATATCTAAATTTTCTTTCGTTTTCTCTTTTCTTATTGCCTTGAGTTTTGCAGGTTTTTCTCAGAACCAACCCGATTTTCTTGAAAGTGTAGATAGTGTTGGTAATAATGTAACCATACCAGAGAATGGGAAGCAAAGGAAGCGTCCTGTCAGGAAGAAGCTGTTTTTTGGAGGATATATGTCTTTACGTTTTGGTACAGTAACGGATATTGAACTGGCTCCCATAGTTGGATATCAGCTTACTCCCAGGTTCTCAGTGGCTAGTGGAGTTAAATATCAGTATTACAGTGACCGGTATTATAATTATGATACACATATTTATGGTTTTAAGGTATTTAGTCGTTTCAATGTAATTCAGGACCTGAATAGGATTATTCCGGCAGGAATAAGCATGAGTATTTTTATTCATGCTGAATATGAAGGCCTAAGCCTGGAAAGCAGGTATTTCGATTATAGCAATCAGTTTCCAGGCCAGGAAAGGTTCTGGTTAAACACCATTCTGGTAGGTGGAGGAATAAGACAACCAATAGGCCCAAAAGCAGGTATTTACTTTTCTATTCTTTGGAACCTGAATGATAATGTTAACTCTATTTACTCCAACCCTATAATGCGTATAGGATTTTCTTTCTAAATTTTTATTACTTTTCTTTCTATCAATATTTCGGTATATTCCTTAACTTGCATCATTTATTTACTTAAATATTGTAGATGGTTCCCGAAGGATATCAAAAGAAAGAACTCACAATGGGTGGCAGAAGAGCCAATCTATATTCCCTGGTTTTTATTATTCCTGTTTTGTTTGTTTTTTATCTTCCTTTTTTAATGATTTGGGGCTACAATATTAATTTGGATAGTTTCAGGACAATTCTCAGGGAACATGGTTTTTTGTTTTTCGGATTGTTGATTTCAGGTATTTTTGTGCATGAACTGATCCACGGTATTACCTGGGCCACCTATGCTGAAAAAGGTTTGAGCTCCATAAGCTTTGGATTTAGTTTTAGGGCATTCTCACCTTATTGTCATTGTAATGAAATACTGAAAATTGCCCATTACAGAAAAGGAACGATTATGCCGGGTATTCTTACCGGTATTTTACCTTCCATTGCAGGCTTAATTTCAGGCAACCTGACGATTTTGTTGTTGGGGCTTATTTTTACAATGGCAGCAGGTAGTGATTTTTTGTTTATCTGGTTGATAAGAAAAGAAGCAAAGGGTTCGTTGGTACTGGATCATCCGGATGAATTGGGTTGTTATATTTATTCTCCAAAGCAGTAATACTATGTTGAAAATTTATTTTGCCGGTTCAATCAGAGGAGGAAGGGAGCAAATTGATATTTATCAGAAAATGCTTGCTTACTTAAGAAAGTATGGACAAGTGTTGACAGAACATATTGGAGAAGACAATCTTACAAAGAGAGGGGAGTCTGGTATGGATGATACAACAATTTACCAGCGTGATATTGATTGGTTGGTTTCATCAGATATGGTAGTTGCTGAAGTTTCAAACCCTAGCCTTGGTGTGGGCTTTGAGATAGCAAAAGCTATTGAGTTTAATAAACAAGTTATTTGCTTTTACAGGAAACAATCAGATCAAAGGCTTTCTGCGATGATTGCCGGTTGTCCTGATGTAAAAGTTTTTGAATATGATATTTTTGAAGATTTTACAGGGATAATTGATTCTGTATTTAAGAAAATCAAAACAAATTTGAAATAACAATGACAAAAGATGAATTCTTAGTAAGCCTGAATAAGGATAAGCCACCCGACACTTTGTTACCATTATTAAAGTCACTTTGGTGGGATAAAAATGGTGATTGGGACAGGGCTCACCGGATAGTACAGGATATTCCATCAAATGACGGTTCCAGGGTGCATGCTTATTTGCACCGGGTGGAAGGGGACAAATGGAATGCAAATTATTGGTACAAAAGGGCAGGTGTTCCTTATTCAAATCTTTCCCTTCATGATGAATGGGAAAGTCTGATTGTAGTCTTTTTGGCTTTTTGAGATATTACTAAAACTTACTTCTAAGACAGGAAAATCAATAATGGCTTGAAGAAATAAGAAAAATGATTTTTATTCGATTTCTTATATTAAATTTGCTACTGTTTTATTTATCATTTTAAAATCAATTTTATGAATCTCAAACTTTTTTTATTAACTATTCTTGTAGTATTATTAACTAATTGTAGTAAACCTGCAAAAACGGTAAAAATTCTACAAGTGCCTGGTATAGATCAGTTTTGTAAAATTGACATCAATGGGGTTTCGGTGCTCCCAAGCGGCCGTTATGCTACACCAGTTGGCGAACAGTTACGCATTACAAATGATCCCTATGGTTTGGCAATCTCACCAAATGGAAAAACAGCAGTAACACTGCATGATGAGGTATTCACTATAATAGACCTTAATTCATTAAAGCTTACCAGAGTTCCCAGTTATGATAAAAAAATACCTGTTGCATTAAAATCAGATGCGTACTTAGGTATTGCTTTTTCAAGTGATTCTAAAAAGGTATATCTAAGTGGAGGTGACAAAGGTGATATAATCATATATGATGTAGAAAAACTTGAAAAGATAGATTCTATTTCCCTGGATGGAAAAATAAATGGTACTGATTATCAACATAGTTTAACTTCTGACCTTTTGCTTAATCAGGATAAAAATGAATTATTGGTACTTGACGCAGGTAATTTTAGAATGGTTCGCATTGATTTAAACACTAAAAAAATTACAGCTTCAATAAAAGTAGGTCGTCAACCTTTTGGGATTGCCCTGAGTCCTGATAAGAAGCAAGCCTTTGTGGCAAATGTGGGTTTATATTCTTATCCACTTATTATAGGTGCTACACCTGAGAATATAGAAGACCTAATGATATCTCACCATCCTTACGGACATAACACACCCGAATCAATAAATGGCACTTTAGTGGAAGGTAAGCAAATTCCAGGGCTGGGAAGTCCTAATCATCCGGATGCCATGAGCGTATTTACTATTGACCTTGATAATAATATAGTAATCAACAAATTCAAGACAGGTCATCAAATAGGTCAGGTAGTGGATGATGCTGAAGTTGTTGGTGGTGCAAGCCCTAACTCTATTGCTGTAGGAAAAC
>JAOZKQ010000257.1 GCA_029935275.1 Bacteroidales bacterium
GAAGGTTGAAGGTTGAAGGTTGAAGGTTGAAGGTTGAAGGTTGAAGGTTGAAGGCGGAAGGCGGAAGGCAGAAGGCAGAAGGCAGAAGGTTGAAGGCAGAAGGTTGAAGGTTGAAGGTTGAAGGTTGAAGATAAAAAAAAGGTAAGAAGGCAGGCAGAAGGCAGTAACAAAAATTCTAAAAATGAAATATCTTAAACTTTTAATTTCGTTGATTCTGATTAGCTTTCTGATTTCCTGCGGGAAAAAGGATAAACAACCCAATTTTGTTTTCATATTGGTTGATGACCTTGGCTGGGCAGATGTAAAATGCAACTTCCCTGAAAGCTTTTATGACACACCGAATATTGATAAACTGGCAAAAAATGGTGTCCGGTTTTCACAGGCTTATTCAGCTAATCCGGTATGTAGTCCCACCCGTGCAGCCCTGATGACAGGCAAGCACCCTAACCGCGTTGATATTACAGATTGGATTCCCGGGTCTGATCCAAAAAACAAACTATTATTGGGTCCACAAGATGCAAACGAGTTGGCATTAAAAGAAATTAGCATTGCTGAAAAGCTAAAAGAAAAGGGATACAGAACATGTTTTGTTGGCAAATGGCATTTGGGTGACACAGGTTATTTTCCTGAAGATCAAGGCTTTGATATAAATATAGGAGGACATCACAAAGGAAGTCCACCAGGGGGATACTATTCTCCCTATAAAAATCCAAAACTTAGAGATGGCCCCGAGGGCGAGTATTTAACCGATAGATTAACAACTGAAAGTATAAAATTTATTGAAGAAAATCAGCATGATCCATTTTTCCTGTACCTTGCATTTTATACAGTCCACACCCCTATCCAGGCATCTAAAAAATTCATTGAAAAGTACAAAGAAAAACGTGCATTATTGAACCTGGATGAAGTTCCACACAAGAAAGAAGGAGATGGCTTAACAAAGCTAATGCAGGAAAATGCGGCTTATGCTTCAATGATTGCATCCATGGACGAAAATGTGGGAAGAATCATGAAAACATTAGAAGATAATGAATTAAATGATAAGACATGGATAATATTTACCAGCGATAATGGCGGACTTTCTACTTTGAGAAGGGAAAATGCCCCAACCAGTAATGGTCCGCTTCGCTCTGGCAAAGGATGGTGTTATGAAGGAGGAATCCGTGTTCCACTCGTCATTTCAGGTCCGGGAGTAGTTAATCCCGGAAGAACAACAGAGGAACCTGCTATTAGCATGGATTACTTTACTACCATATTAAATCTTGCCGGTATTGAACATAAAAAAAATGATGGAATGAACCTTCTTTCAGTATTAACTGAAGAAAAACCAATTGCCCGTGATGAATTGTTCTGGCACTACCCTCATTATCATGGTAGCATGTGGAAACCGGGTTCGGCAATTAGAAAAGGAGATTGGAAACTGATAATTTTTTATGAAGATAATAATACAGAGCTTTATAATCTGGCTACAGACCCTGGAGAAACAAGGAATATTGCAAATGAAAATCCTGAAAAACTAGCTGAATTAAAAAGCTTGCTGCATAAGAAACTGGAAGAGACCAATGCAAAATTTCCGGAACCAAACCCAAGCTATATTCCCGGAGAATAAATCCTGTAAAATGCTGTGCTGGTATTTTTGTAATCCACAATATATTAAAAACTATTTGTTATCATATTTAAAATGCATATTTTTATTTTTTTATACGAATTATAGTTTGAGTTTTTATTTTACCACAAAGGCACACAAAGTACTTCACAAAGGTCAGACATTTAAATGATGGTATTAAACCTGTTATACTTTAGCCCTTGCGTACTTCGTGAAATCCTTAGATTATCCTTTGTGATAAAAATATTTATTTTGATTCCAGATTCTCAATTTTAGATAATTAATACATTACAGTTATGAAATACACACCTTTATCCTCCAGGTATGCAAACATGAAATACAATCGCTGTGGTAAAAGCGGGATTCTTCTTCCTGCTGTTTCTCTTGGCCTATGGCATAATTTTGGTTCTGTTGATGACTTTAGCAATGCAAAAAGGGTTCTTTTTAAAGCCTTTGACATGGGTATAACTCATTTTGACCTGGCAAACAATTATGGACCATTACCCGGCACTGCTGAAAAAAACTTTGGTAAGATCCTAAAAAAACATTTCAGACCATACCGGGATGAATTGATAATATCATCAAAAGCCGGCTACCTCATGTGGGATGGACCCTATGGAGAATGGGGATCAAGGAAGTATTTACTTTCCAGCCTGGATCAAAGCCTGAAAAGGATGAAACTTGATTATGTGGATATTTTTTACTCACACCGCCCTGATCCAAATACACCATTAGAAGAAACCATGGGCGCACTCGATCAGGCTGTAAAACAAGGAAAAGCTCTTTATGCCGGTATCTCCAATTATAGTGCAAAACAAACTAAATTAGCATCACATATACTAAGGAAACTTGGTACTCCATGCCTGATCCACCAACCCCGATACTCTATGCTTGACCGGTGGGTAGAAGATGGTTTACTTAACACTCTGGAAGAGGAAGGAATTGGCGGTATTGCTTTCTCGCCTCTGGCACAGGGTTTACTTAGCAATAAATACCTGAAAGGGGTTCCTGAAGATTCCAGGGCCGCAAATCCAAATGGATTTCTTCAAAAATCAGCAGTAACTAAAGAGGTGATCATTAAATTGGAGAAATTAAATAAGCTTGCATTAGAAAGAGGACAGTCCCTTGCCCAAATGGCACTTGCCTGGGTATTGAGGAAGCCACAGATCACCTCTGTTCTCATCGGGGCCCGGAATGTTGAACAGTTGGAAGATTCATTAAAATGTTTGGATCACACAGAATTCACATCAGCTGAGTTGGATAAAATAGAAGGGCTATTGAAGTAATTAAACAAGCACTATTTGTTTAAATTATCTTTATTTCCAAGGAATTATAAATATGATATTGTATCAAATATGAAACTTAACAAACCTGAAAAACTAGAATCTATAGCCACTTATCTGAATGCAGAATTTGAGGGTAAGCCTGATTTTGAAATTACCGGAATTAATGAAATCCATATGGTTGAGCCAGGTGATTTAAGCTTTGTTGACCATCCTAAATACTATGATAAGGCGCTTAATTCTGCAGCAACAACTATTCTTATTAATAAAAAAGTGGAAAAACCCGAAGGGAAGGCTTTGATTTTCTCTGATGATCCATTTGCTGACTATATGAAACTGGTTAAGAAATTCAGGCCATTTATACCTGCGTCAAAAATGATCAGTGATACTGCAGAAATTGGTGAAGGGACTATTATTCAACCGGGAGTATTTGTGGGTGAGCATGTTAAGATAGGTAAAAACTGTATTATCCATGCAAATGTCAGCATTTATAGTTACTCCGTTATAGGCAACAATGTGATCATCCAATCGGGTACTGTTATTGGGGCAGATGGTTTTTATTTCCAAAAAAGGGAAAATGAAACTTTAAAGTTTGAATCATGTGGCCGGGCAATTTTGAAGGATTATGTTGAAATAGGTGCTATGTGTACCATTGACAGGGGAATTTCAGGCGACACCATTATTGATGAATATACCAAATTCGACAATCATATTCAGGTTGGGCACGACACCTACATTGGTAAACGCTGCCTTTTTGCCTCAGCAGTATTGGTAGCAGGTGTAACACGGATTGAAGATGATGTAATACTATGGGGGCAGGTGGTTGTCAACAAGGATATTGTTATCCATAAAGGAGCTATTGTCCTGGCTGTCTCTGCAGTTGACAAAAGTCTTGAAGGAGGCAAAACCTATTTTGGTGCCCCGGCAGAGCTTGCCTCAAAAAAATGGAGAGAAATGGCTATGCTTCGAAGGCTTCCGGATATCTACAACAAATTCAGGTCCTTTAAATAAACCTGGCAAACGGAATTTACAAGTGTAATCGGGCATAGCTTTGAAAGCCTTCCTACAGGTAACAGGCGTAGCACAGATAACGAATTTTCCAGGCTAACTATTTATCTATCTTTGAGAAAGTTTTTTTAATCATTTTATTGATCCTTTTCTCCATTTTCTTTTCATTTTTCGTAAGAACCTCCGAGACAATAGCCTGGTTAACAAGATTATTGGCTGAGCTATCCACAAAATCAATCTTCAAAGTACCTTCCCTATAGGTACTACCTACAGGAAC
>JAOZKQ010000029.1 GCA_029935275.1 Bacteroidales bacterium
ATGTCCGGAGGACGATGGAAAGTTTTGCAGAGGGTGAAAAATTTTACATTTTTCAAACTTTTTTTAAAACTCCGTTTTTAGAGTTCTATTAAGCAAAAATTCGTGGGTAAGGGGCAAGACAAAGATAAATATGGAAAGGAAATGATGCTTAAGCTTTAAATTTAAGTAACTATTCGCCTGTTATTCAGTACACTAATGTATTTTTGAATATACTTTAGTTTTAAATCATCCAGCTGAGTTTTTGAAATATTCGAGTAATTTTTTTGCTTTTGCTCTGCCAATTACATTTTTAAGGTCTCCTTCCTTCAAAATTTTTATTCGCTCCACACTTTTAAATTTCTTCAATAATTTTTTTACAGTTGCCTGTCCTATCCCTTCAATTTTTTCCAACTCCGAATTCAGAAAGTCGCCCGACCTTTTTTGCCGATGAAAAGTAATGCCAAAACGATGTGCTTCATTTCGCATATGCTGAATCAATTTCAGGCTAACAGAATTTTTATTCAGATATAAAGGAACAGGATCCCCGGGAACAAAAATTTCCTCCAGTCTTTTAGCTAAACCAATTACCGGAATTTTTCCCCTCAGGTTTAATTTCTCCAAACTTTTAACCGCGGCATTTAATTGGCCCTTGCCCCCATCAACTACAATAAGCTGTGGTAATGACTTTTTTTCTTCAAGCAGCCTCCCATACCGACGGAGTATTATTTCTTCCATAGAAGCAAAATCATTAGCCCCTTCAACCGTTTTAATATTAAAATGTCGGTATTCTTTTGTATTTGGTCTCCCATTCATAAAAACCACGCAGGAGGCGACCGGATATTTTCCCTGAATATTGGAATTATCAAAACATTCCATGTGGTAAGGCATTTCCTTTAAGCGCAAATCCTCCTGTATTTTCTTTAAAACTTCTTCATTCCGGCTTTTAGCGAGTAAATTTTGTCTTCTTTTTTGACTTTCCAATCTAAAATACCGGGCATTCCGTTCTGAGAGCTCCAGGAGTTTCTTTTTCTCTCCCCTTCGGGGAACAAACAGGCGGGTATCCGGAACCGAATATTCCAAATGAAAAGGAACCAGTGTTTCTTTTGCATCAGTTTCAAACTGTTGCCTTAATTCTACAATTGCCAATGACAGAAGATCCTCTTTGGATTCATCCAGTTTCTTTCTCAATTCAACAGAATGTGACTGAATAATTGCTCCGTTTATTACCCGTTGATAATTTACAAATGCGGCCTCTTCATCATCCACTATTGAAAATACATCCAGTCGGGAAATACGGGAACTAACAATGGTTGATTTGCTCTGGTAATTTTTTATAATTTCTATCTTTCCCTTTACATAGCCCGCTTCCTCAAACTTATAATCTGAGGCATAGTTATCCATCAGCTTCTTCAGATGTCCTACTACATTATTCAGATTTCCTTTCAAAATCTTCCTGACATTTTGAATGGTTTCAAAATAATCCTCCTCCTCCTCCCTGCCGATACAGGCACCCAAACAATTTCCAAGATGATATTCCAGGCATACCTTGTATTTCCCCTTAGCAATATTCTGCCTACCAAGATTTAATTTACAGGTTCTTAACTTGTAAAGCTGTCTGATTAAATCCATCAGTGTCCTTACCATCACCATCGAAGTATAGGGACCAAAATACTCTGAACCGTCATTTATTTTATTCCTTGTGAAAAATACCCTGGGGAAGGATTCTTTCTTTATACAGATCCAGGGGAAGCTCTTATCGTCTTTAAGCAGAACATTATAGCGTGGCTTATACTTTTTAATCAGGTTATTTTCAAGCAATAATGCATCCTGCTCCGATTCAACAACTACATAATTGATATCCCGGATATGACTAACCAGGATTTTTGTTTTTCCGGTATTATTCTTATTAAAATAGGAAGAGACCCTCTTTTTCAGATTTTTTGCCTTCCCAACATAAATGACAACATCCTTCCGGTTAAGGTAGATATAGACACCCGGATCAGAAGGTAATAAAGAAATACTATTCTTTATTTGTTCATTAATGTCAGCGGGTTTTGACATAGTAAAATATACTCTATTCTATTAGTTTACAAGCTATTATGCATACAAAGAGCACTCTTTAAAATCATTGACATTAAACAAACCCCTGTCGCTAATTTTTAGTTCGGGAATTACCAACAAAGCCATAAATGCAAGTGTCATAAAAGGTGCTTTAATTTTAGTGCACAATCCGGATGCCTTTTTGTTCAGGTAAGCATAGGCAGAAGCTACTTTCTCAGGATCATCAGCTGACATTAAGCCTGCAATCTCAAGACTAATTCCCTCTGTAACAACACCATCACTCATAGCAATTCCTCCTTTTGAATCAATCACACGCTTCAGTGCATTCAAAATATCCCTGTCATCCATTCCTATTGCAATCAGGTTATGGCTATCGTGCGCTATACTGCTGGCAAAGGCACCCCCTTCTAATCCAAAGCCTGTGATAAAACCAACAACTGGCTTTGCAGGTTTATAGCGATTAAGAACTACAATCTTTGCAAGATCACGGGATGCATCGCTAATCAGCTCTCCTCCCATTACTTTAGGCTTCATAATTTCTTCTGTTGTCAGCAATTCTCCATCATATGCTCTGATGACACGAATTTTAGACCCTTTATCTTCTAGCTTTAAATCGGCCAGTGTAATTTTAGCAGAATAAAAATTATTAATTACTCCCGGATTCTCATATTTAAAAAGCACATTCCCATCTTCAAACACTTTTTCACCATTTATCCAGGTTTCCTTAACATTAAATTCTTCAGGTTTATCTATCACAATAAGATCGGCCGGATCTCCTTTCCTTAACAAACCGGTGTCCAAACCATAATGAAACTTAGGCACAATAGTAACAGCCATTAAAAGATTAAATAGATTTAAGCCCTTCTTTAAACCTGCTTTTATTAAACTATTAATGTGGCCTTTTGACAGGTCATCAGGATGCAAGTCATCGGAACAAAGCATTATTTTTCCAGGATATTTATCAATTAAAGGAAATAAAGTTTCAAAATTCCGTGCAGCACTGCCCTCCCGTATCTGGACATACATTCCCAAAGCAATTTTTTCTTCAGCTTCTTCAAGGGAATAACATTCATGATCAGTAGAGATTCCAGCATTAATATACTTTTTTAAGGGTTCACCGGCTAATCCGGGAGCATGGCCATCTATTGGTTTTCCAAGTTTACTGGCAATATTTAATTTTTTAACAACATCTTCAGAATTATTAATTACTCCCGGAAAATTCATCATTTCCGACAAATATTTAATATCCTCTCTTTCCAGCAATTCACGCACTTCTTTTACACCCAAAACAGCACCAGAAGTTTCAAAAGGGGTAGCCGGAACACAGGATGGAGCACCGAAATAAAATTTAAAAGGAACCTTCTTCCCATCCTTAATCATATAATCCACCCCTTTTATGCCAAGCACATTTGCAATTTCATGCGGATCAGAAACTGTTGCTACAGTACCATGCTTAACTGCAAGCTGAGCAAATCGTCCGGGGGTAAGCATTGAACTTTCAATATGCACATGGGAGTCCACCAGCCCAGGTAATATATATTGGTTCGTTTTTAAATCTTCATTTTTAATAATTTTAGAAATTTTTTTATTCTCAATATGAATTTCACCAGAAAAAATTTCCTGATTAATAACATCTACAATATTTCCATTAATTATCCTTTTCATCTGTTTATAATTTATTCTTTATTGGTCAGATGCTTCCGATAGTTATCGGAACACATGACAAAAGTATAATCATCCCAATGTGTGTCAAAAAAGATTTTTTTTGTCATAGCCTGCCCCGACTTTTTCGGGGTTCGGTTCATTTATTGCTTTTATAGTTATGGGAAATCAATACTGAGAAATGCTAATTTAAGCTTTTGTCTTTCAAAACTGAAGGATTTTTGCAATTTTTAAAGAAAAACAAATCAAAAAATGCTATTCTGTCGAAAAATTGAAAATATTTCTAATTTTAATTTCCCGTTTAAATGTTCCACGTGGAACATTATCGACCTAAGAAAACTAAAAGTACGGAAATATCTGCAGGGGAAACACCATTTATCCGACTAGCCTGACCTAATGTCTGAGGCTTAATATTAGTAAGTTTCTGTCTCGCCTCAGTTGATAAAGACAAAATACTATTGTAATTGATCGTTGAAGGGATTACTACTTTTTCCAGGCGTTTAATTTTTTCAGCCATCAGTTTCTCTCTCTCAATATAACCAGCATACTTAATCATTATCTCGGCAGATTCTAAGACCTCCCTTTTTAATGCGCCGTATCCATCTACTTTAGTTTTTAAAAGCGGAAGCCAAGGTAATAAGCTATTAATACTTACCTGAGGTCTTTTCAAAACTTCAATTAGTTTTACTGATTGCTTAATGGGGGAAGTCTCTCTTTCTTTCAAATAAGGATTTATCTCACCGGGCTTAACTGACAAATTCTTAATATACTCATATAAAGAATCTCTGCATTTATACTTTCTCTGAACAAGTTCATATCGCTCTTTAGAAGCAAGGCCAATTTTGTAGGCTCTTTCCGTAAGTCTTTTATCAGCGTCATCCTGTCTTAGTAAAATTCTATATTCCGCTCTTGAAGTAAACATACGATAAGGCTCATCCACTCCTTTTGTAACTAAATCATCAATTAAAACACCTATATAGGCCTCATCCCTGTTCAATACAAACTTTTCCTTTCCCTGGAGTTTTAAATGTGCATTAATTCCTGCTATAAGTCCCTGTGCCCCAGCCTCTTCATAACCTGTTGTGCCATTTACCTGGCCAGCAAAGTACAGATTTTCAACCTGTTTAGTTTCAAGAGTGTGATATAATTGAGTAGGATCAAAATAATCATATTCAATAGCATAACCTGGTCTGAATATTTTGACATTTTCCAATCCTTTTATAGAACGTAAAGCATCATATTGAACCATTAAAGGTAAAGAAGATGCAAAACCATTTATATAATATTCAACCGTATCCTCCCCCTCGGGTTCAAGAAAAAGCTGATGTTTTTCCTTGTCTGAAAATGTAACAATTTTATCCTCAATACTAGGACAGTATCTAGGACCAACACTCTTTATAGTACCATCAAAAAGCGGTGAATCAGGGATGCCTTTCTCCAGGATTGAATGAACCCCTAAATCAGTATGTGCAATGTAACAGCTTAACTGGTTAATTTTTTCCTTTTCATAATTCATATACGAGAAATAACCAATATCTTCATCACCTTTTTGCTCGATAAGCTTAGAAAAATCAATAGTACGCCCATCAACTCTGGCAGGAGTTCCGGTTTTCATCCTTCCTTTTCGAAAGCCACTATTTGCAACCTTATCAGAAAGTCCATCTGAAGGAGGCTCTGCAGCCCGTCCGCCCGATACCTTATTCTTTCCAACATGCATCAGGCCATTCATAAAAGTACCGCTTGTAAGAATAACGGCCTTAGCATAAAATTTCATTCCCCATTCTGTTCTTACTCCTTTAAGCTCACCTTCATTGATAATAATATCCACAACCGTATCCTGCCAAAAATCCAAAGTAGGAATACGCTCTAACTTTTCTCTCCATGCAGCTGAAAACTTCATTCTGTCACATTGGGCCCTTGGACTCCACATAGCAGGACCTTTAGAACGATTTAGCATCCTAAACTGAATCATGCTTTCATCCGTAACAAGCCCTGAATAACCACCTAATGCATCTATTTCTCTAACAATCTGCCCTTTAGCTACACCACCCATCGCAGGATTACAAGACATTTGAGCAATTTTTGTCATGTCCATAGTAACCAATAACACACTAGAACCAAGGTTAGCTGCTGCTGCTGCTGCTTCACTACCCGCATGTCCACCCCCAACAACTATTATATCATATTTTTGTACCTTTGATCTCATAAGTTTACAAAGATACAATAATTGAAAAAGAAAAAGGAGAGTCAGGGACCAGATAACAATAAACAGGGATCAAGGAACAGTGATCAGGGATCAAGGAACAAGGAACAAGGAGGAAGGAAGAAGGAACAGGGAAGAAGGATCAGGGAAAGGTAAAATTGAACTTTTACATTAATTAATTGATTAAAGAAAGATACAGGTCTTCCTTTTTTCTTATTTCTAATTTCTCAGCAGCCGTAATATCGTTATAATCAAGCAAGTGGAGAATACCATGCACCATTACCCTATTGAGTTCAAGTTGGCTTGCAATATCAAATTTTAAAGCATTTTCTTTTACCCTATCAATACTTATAAAAATATCTCCGGATATTTTTTCACCTTCGGTATAGTCAAAAGTAATTACATCAGTGTAATCATTATGTTGAAGGTACTTCATATTGACCTCCAGCAAGAATTTATCATCGACAAAGATAAAATTGATATTTCCAATGATTCTACCCTCAGAACGGATAACATTGGAGAGCCATTTCTTGTATTTAAGCTTTGACTTTAAAGTGAATTTTGGATATTCTGAATGGAAGTAAACAGGCACATTAAACAAGATTGAAAATTAACTCAACCATTGAACCATTTTTATGGAATTTGACTTCATCTGACAAATGATTCATCAGAAAGACTCCTCTACCATTAATATTTTCAATATTTTCGGGAGCTGTTGGGTCAGGTATATTATCGTAATTAAAACCAGGACCTTCATCCTCAACAGTAATATATAACTTATTATCAGCCGACCGAACCTTAACCTTAACCTTTTTATCAGGATCTGATTTATTGCCATGTACTATTGAGTTATTTACCGCCTCAACAAAAGCAACTAAAACTTTTCCATACATATCGGATTCAAATTCATGCTTAGCTGAAATATCGTCAATTAACTTTTCAACTATTCGTAAATTCTCAGGTACCGATGCTATTTCTAAACTTCTTTCCATACTAAATCAAATTTCCCAAATTCTTAATGTTATGGGCTAACTATTTATACACAAAATTGCTAAAAAGGTTACAATATAAAAAATATTTTAAGCTTATTTACTCAACCAATCTTCAGGGTTTAATTTTTGAGTCTCTTTCCAAACCATAAAACTGATTGTTGTATCATTTCCATCGTTCTTGTCGGTATAAATAATACCAAGCTCCTGCTTAATTTTGATACTATCTCCCACCTTGACCTTAACATTGGTAAGGTTTTGATATACAGTGAGGTAATTTCCATGTCTTAATATTACAGTTTGATTAGCACCAGGTATAGCAATAACTTTCATAACCTCTCCTTTAAAAACTGCCCGGGCATTTTCACCCTTCAAAGTGGTAATATCAATTCCATCATTTCTTACCATAACATTTTTAAGATAATCATGAGGATGAACACCAAAACTCTGTGTTATAATACCGGATTTTGTAGGCCAGGGCAATTTACCTCTGTTTTTTACAAACTCTTCCGAAATCAATTCCTGCTCAGGTGTAAGCTTATAAGCCCCCCCTTTCTTTTTCATTTCCTTTTCGATAAGGTTTCTTATCTCCTTATCAAGTTTTCTGGCAAGCCTGCGTTGTTTCGCAAGTTTCCTCTTAATTTCCTTCTCTTGTTGTCTGAGATTTTTAACTAAGCCTTGTTGCTGTAATACTTCTTTATCAAGAGCATTTTTAACAATCTGGTATTCAATTAATAAATTATTCTTTTCACGCTTTTGCAATAATAGCTCCTTATTAATTGTTTCTAATAAATCCTGAATCTGATTAATAAGGTAAACCTGCTTCTTTCTATATTCAGCATATTGCTTCATATACTTTAACCTTCTATATGCCTGATTAATAGATTTAGAAGCAAGCACATAAGTAAGCTCGGAGTACGGAGGTTTGTGCTTATACGCGGCTATAATAAGGCTTGCATAGTCATTTTTCATCCTTTTAACATCCTCGCCCATAGATTTTATAACATATTCATTGTCTCCGATCCTAATATTAAGATAAATAATTTCCTGATTTAGCTGCCCCATTAAGCGTTTCCTGTTACGAATTTGCCTATTTATTATAACAAGCCGGTTAATAGAAGAGCTTTTTCCCTTTGAAACTTCCTTTAGAATAGCAGTTGTCTCATCAATTTCTTTCAATGTATTACTCTTCTTTTTTTCCAGTTCAACCCGATTTTGAGCATGAACTAAAGGACCCTGTATAATCAATACAAGTAAAACCAATACATATTTATTTAGAATTTTAAAGCGCATTGAGAGAATTAACTCTTTTATATTTAGTTCCTATCTTTATCCTTGCTGGAAAAATGATATTTATTTCAGTTTTTTCAAAAACTATTTCAAGTTTCTCGTTATCATTTTTATAACTACTAAGCAAAATTAAGCTCTTCGGAACCAGGCTACCTGAGATTCGTGAATATTCCTGATAAATTACTTTAATTGTTTCATTCCATTCACTGAAAATAAAATCACCTGTTTCAAGCAATCCATCCTTTTTACCATAACATATCTTCTTTGGTATCAATTTATTATGTGAAATCAGAGCATTATAATCAGCATCATTATTCACATAACAATAGGATTTACCAGATTCTGTTTGCACAGACTCAGGTTTAATATTCAAATGAAATAATCCCATTTGATTTACTAATAAAATATCTTGTAAAACCTGGAAATTCATAATACTTAAGCGTCCACGTTTAAGTTCCGAAACATTCCCGGCATAATAAGTTGATTTTAATCTATTCAGTATAAAAACCGAATCTTTTCTAAGCATAATCCGGAAAGCCTCTATGCCAACATTTGAAGATAATCCGAGTATTATCAGGCTATCTTTTACCAGGCGTATATTTCCTTTGAACTTCTGAGTCTTTCCGTTACTTTCAAAGCTGGCTGAAAACTTTTTAAACCAAACCCTGTCAATAGAGTTATAATTTTCTCTATTCCTTTCAATGTAATCTTCAGTGAATTTTACAGGTTGATATGATTCCTTAGTAATTTTCTTAGCTGTACATCCATTAAACCCAAACAAAAAAACAACAAAGACTATTCCATATAAGTTTTTAAATGCAAAAGTTTTTCTATTTCGCTGCATTTTCAATTTTTTTCTTCAAATTATCTTTTTTATCACTGAAATTCAAAGCCTCTGTCCAGTATTTTATAGCTTCCTCTTTCTTGCCAGTTTTATACAGTACATCACCATAATGTTCTAATATTTCTCCACTAGGGTCTTCATCATTTTCCATGGCCCTTTTCAAATATTTCAAGGATTCCTGATACTTATTTAACTTAAAAAGTATCCAGCCATAAGTATCAAGATAGGTAGAATTATCAGGTTCTGCCTTTACTGTGATACTACTCATTTTGAGTGCTTTTTTCAGTTCCTGGCCACGTAGGGATAAGTAATAGCTATAATTATTTAGTACAAGTATGTTTTCAGGATCAATTTCCAGCGCATTTTCAAAGGCCTGATCAGAAAGCACATCTTTACCTAAATTTTTATACGTCTCACCTAAAAGTGAATAATACTGCATCATTAGTTCCCTATTATCTCCAGCAAAAGTTATTCCCTTAGCTAAAACTTCCAGGGCTTCCTTATATCTTTCCATCATAGTGCATGCTATTCCATGGAAAAAATATAAAACAGGTGCATTATTAAAAAGCGAAATTGCTTCATTGCTTAAAGAATATAATTTATCCGTGTTACCTAACAGGTTTTCAATAAACAAAAGCTGCTCCCAAACACGGTAATTTGATTTATCCTTCTCAATATAAGCCTTAAACTCTTCTGAAGCCTTCTGATAATTCTCAATCTTAACATAAAAATCACCTAATAAGGCATAATATCGGATTTCATCAGGATACATATTTTTCAAAATATCTACCCTCTCGAAAATTTGATCAGGATATTTATTTATTTCTTCCGGGTTTGTTAACAAAGAAACCACAAGCTGAACCTTGGTTTCAGGATTTACCTGCTGACTAATAATAAGGGTATCAATTAAACGAAAAGCTTCTTCATAATTATTGGTTTTTCGATAAAATGTTATCTGTGAAAGAAGCAGAAGCTTATTCTCAGGATCTATTGCTTCAATAATATCATACTGTTTCTCAGCAGCTTCATAATCACCTTTTTTATAAAATAGTTCTGCTAATAATATCTGATATTTCATATCCATTGGAAATGTAGTTATCAGCTTATCCAGTTCCTTCTCTGCTTTGTCAAAATTCTTCTGCTCTTCATAAATTTCTTTCTTTAGCAGGGCAATATTAGCCTGGTAGCCAAATTGCTTCTCGATATCTTCAAAAATATTTAAGGCTTCTTTATATTTACCACTTTCCTTATAAATATTAGCTAAATTAAAATACAGGTCTGTCCGTTCCGGATACTTTACACGAATTCTCTCATAAACGGCGATACTGCTATCGTACATTTCAACAGTATGGTATAAATTTGCCATATTTAACTGATACCACAAATTGTCGGGATCGGTTTTCATAGCCATATTACCATACTGAAGAGCTAATTTATAATCACCTGTCATGGCATACAATGTACTTAACTCATACATTGATGCATCACTATTGCGATTAATTTTTAAACATTCCGTATAATATCTTCCAGCTTTTTGTATATTTCCAAGTACTTTTTCTTTTAGCGCTTCGCTAAATAAATAATTATAATTCTGTAAATCTTTACCACTCAATTCCTTTTGAACATGACGTGTTTTTGATGGAACTGCCTTTTTACTGCATCCTGCAAAACCCACTAATAAAAGCAAAAAAATAATTACTTTGAATAATCTAAGTATCTGATATTGTTCTCTTCTCATAATCTCTGTTGTCAATATAACTTCTACTAACGCATAATTTTAGTAAAAATTACTTATTATCAATAAACTAAGGCTTGTGATTTGCAATAAGCTAAAGCCATTATATATAAATTTAACCGGGCTAAACTTTCCCGGTATGTCCAAAGCCTCCAGCTCCCCGATCCGTTTCCTCAAGCTCCTTTACCTCATCCCACCTGGCTTTCTCATGATGGGCTATAATCATTTGACAAATTCTTTCACCATTATTAATTAAAAAGTCTTCAGTCGAAAGATTTATTAATATAACTTTTATTTCACCCCTGTAATCTGCATCTATAGTACCTGGTGTATTAAGAACAGTTATCCCCTTTTTAATAGCTAAGCCACTTCTTGGCCTTATCTGAGCCTCCATCCCTACCGGTAAAGCAATATATAAACCCGTTGGAATTAAAGCTCGCTGCATAGGTTTGAGCAAAACAGGTTCTTCCAGGTTTGCCCTTAAATCCATTCCTGCTGAATGTTCTGTTTCATATCCCGGAAGATCATGATTTGATTTATTTACAATTTTTACTTTCATCATTTTGTTTCTATTATATTAAATTCGGTCCTATGGAAAACGCAATGAAATAATGACCCCCTTGTTGTGATTTCTTTCTCATAGTTATTTCATAGGTTTACATTTTATATCTCCTTAATATTCTATTTATTAGGCTACTCTAAATATCGTCTAACTTTCCTCTTACTTCCTTAAAATAAATCAAAATAACAAATACCAGAATTATCAAATTATTTACAATCAGATAAAACACCTTATTCTGAATCGGATTCAACTTTCCAATATAAAAAATTCCAATAGCCAGCAAAAAATAAATAAATATTTTTCCTAAATTGTAATTAACCCGATATACCTTCCTTCCCCAAAAATATGAAACTATAATCATTACCAGATAGGATAAAAAATGACCCCATGCTGAAGCAATATAGCCATAAACAGGAACATATTTTACATTTATAACTATAGTAATAATGGCTCCAATAAATGTTAAAACAGCTCCATAACGGGTAATATCATTTAGCTTATACCAGATGGAAAGATTCACAAAAATACCCATAAAGACATAAGACAGCAAAACAATAGGTACAATGCTAAGGCCAGCCGTATAGTTTTGATCTATCAAATATTTAAAAATATCAATATTTAAAGTTATCCCTAAAAAAATAATCAGGCAAAATAAAACAAAATAGTTCATAACACGGGCGTATAACTCTTTTGCATTTTTATCTTTTGATTTTGCAAAGAAAAAAGGCTCAGCAGCATACCTGAACATTTGTATAAATAAGCCCATCAGAATTGCAATTTTATAATTTGCACTATAAATACTTAATGTTTGTAATCCGATTGCCGGGTCAGGTAAGAGAAACTTTATAGATATCTTATCAAACGACTCGATAATGACACCAGCCAAACCTGCCACTAATAAAGGAAGGGAATACATTAACATCCTTTTTAGCAATGCAAAATCAACCCTAAACCTGGCCTCTTTAAGGTTTGGTATCAATAATAAAAGACTTACCAGGGTACCACATAAATTTGCGATAAAGACATAGCCCACACGCATATTCTCATTATAAATTTCTTTAATAATTGAATCCGGATTCCCCTCTAAATAATTAGGAATGAAGTACAAAAAAGAAAATGCAACTACCACAATAACCACGACATTCACCATTTTAATCATTGCAAACTTAAAAACCTTATTTTCAATCCTCAGCTTTGCAAAAGGGATAGAAGTAAACGCATCAATGGCAACAATAAAAGAAAACATTAAAATATATTCCCTGTGTCCAGAATACAATAATATATCAGCAATTCCTCCGGAAAAAACCAAGACCAGGGCCAAAAAAGCTAAAGATGTTGTCAGCAATGCAGTTATAGAGGTGTTAAAAACAAGCTTAATCTGATCCTTTTTTGAAGTAGTAAACCTAAAAAAAGCCGTTTCCATTCCATAAGTTAAAAGAATCAATAAAATTGCCATATAGGCATATAATTCGGTAATCATCCCGTATTCCCCGCTTTTAACCGGGAATATTCGTGTATAGAAGGGCGTCAAAAGTGCATAATTCAACACTCTGGGCACAATTGTCCCCATTCCATAGATTAATGTCTGGCCAGCTAGTTGTTTAATTGAATTCAATTAGATAAGTATTGTGTTATAACGGATGTGCAAAATTAATATTTACTCTCAGTATCAATGTGTATGGT